>NZ_DAOLGP010000007.1:48636-149914 GCF_035329545.1 Candidatus Neomicrothrix sp. | reverse complement strand
ACCGACCGGTCAGCTAAATGCAGCTATAACGTCCCCGAGAAGTGCGGAACGTCAGATCAAGAGGTGTTGATCGGCCGCTTTGAGAGCGCCGAACCATTCCTCGGCGACGTAGTCGCTGACGTACTCGATGCTTCCGAGCCGATTCGCGGGCACTTCGAAACCCGAGCGTCGGCTGGTCATGACCAGGCCGGCCAAGCGAAGTCCGGCCGGCCATCCTTCGAACTGGTCGGTGAGGTCGCTGAGCGCGTCGATGTCCGGGTCGACGCCCATGGCGGTGAGCAGTTGCTCGGTTTCGGCCAGGTTGAAGGCCAGGTCGTCCGTGACCACATCGATCACGCCCGGGTCGAGCCGGAATCGGGCAATCGCCTTGGCGTGATGGTGAGCCCGTCCCACGAGAACGAGCGTCGACGACGGCGCAAGGTTGGCGGTCACCTGGCTGAGCAGTGTGGCCGATGCTTCGCTCTCGAGGTGGTGGATGTCGTCGAGTACGAGGACGAAGGGCTCGGTACAGCTTGCGACCATCCGAGCGATGTCGGGATCCGCCTGCGAGTCGGACGCCCCAGTTCTCAGACTGGCCACAATCTGCTCAATGGCGTGGCTCAAGACCAAGGGGTCGTTGTCGATCGCTTCCAGGTTGAGCCAACGCACGACGCGATTGTCCTGAGCGGCCCAGCGCGCCACGAGTGCCGACTTTCCATAGCCCCCGGGGGCCAGGACGCGAATTACCCCGCCGGTCGCCGCGCTGAAGCGATCGTCGAGGCGGGTCCGCTCGATCAGTCGTGACCGGGTGCTCGGCGCACTGAGTCGCGCCGGGGGTCCGACAAAGCGTGTGGGGTCGCGGGTGGCAACCGGGTCACTCACGGCTCAACAAGTCCTTCGACCGACGTGCCTCAGCCAGGGGGAAGGCTGGGGACCGGCGGCCATCGTGATCGCGTCAAAGTACCACGGAGAAAGGGAACCGATGGACGATAGTGCCCCTGCATGAGGGCACTCGACGAGGAGGGGACTCGACGTCTGTTGTGTCGATCTTGGAGGGTGGCCGGCGTCAGCCGGCGAGGATTTTGGCCTTCTCCGTCTCGAACTCGGCATCGGTCACCACGCCCTGATCTCGCAGCGCTGCAAGTTGCTGCAACTGTTCGACGGGCGTGGCAGTGGGTGCGGCCGGCGCTGGGGCTGCCTGGGGCGCAGGCTGCGCCTCCTGCTGTTGTTCGGAGGCCCCCATCGGGCCACCAAACCGTCGCGCTTGGCGGCGCTGAACGCGGCCGGAGACCGCGGTGGCGGTACCGGCCACGACGGCCGTTCGGGCTGCCGCTCGCATCACGGGTCGTCGTCGCAACATGGTGTTCTCGCTTTCTCAGCCGGCCTCGGCCAGCGCGGTTTCCAGGGCGTTGCCCAGGTCGGCGGGGATAATCCCACCTTCGATCAGTTCGCCACCGGCGCGGCGGATCGCTTCGGCGAGCGGCTTCGCCCACAGGTCTTCCCACACCAGTATGAGCACCGATGAGCCGTCGGCGATCGACTCGGCGGCGTGCTCGATGTCCTCGGGGCCGATCATCCCGCCAACGTCCCCATCGAGAGCGGCAAATGCGCTGAGGTGTTCGTGCTCGTCAACCTCGAGCACAACGACGCTGCCGTCGTCACCCTTGGCGACCAACACCAGATCGACGATGCGGATCAAGCCGGCGTCGAGCAGTGCTGCCAGACCATCGGCGATCTCACCCGAGAAGTTGTTCTCGGGGAAGCCGACGATGACGTATTCGAACGGTGCAGCCATGGGCCCTCCACGTCGTGAATTGGTTGCCGGGAAACGTGAGCGGCGTCGTTGGACGGACCGCACGTCCCCACTGCAAGATACCCGAGATGGCGGGCCGCCACCTCCCCCACATCGGGCGATCGGCGCATAGGTGCGTGATCACCCGCTACGGGTGGTGCGGACGGGTGCACGTTGGCGTTTAATGAGTGCGATGTGGGACAACCTGGTGTTCTGTTGCGATGAGGTCGGCCGGTGACGCTGCTCGGTCCGTTCGATCGTCCGGTGGCGCTCAAGCTGCTCAATTCGGAGGTACTTTCAGCGACTCCGCCCGCCTCAGTCATTGTCGAGTGGCCAGAAGGCCAGTCGACACCAGCACAGCCGTCCACCCCGGCCGACGAGCGCCGGCTCGACGTCGCCCGATTTCTCGCCCAAGCGCTGCTGGGTGATTCGGGCGAGGTGGTCCCACAACTCGCCCGGCTCGAGGCGGTGGTCTCCGAGTCGATCGTTGTGTGGAGCCCATCGATGTACACCACTTCGAGACGCGAGCTGGTGGCGGCCATCTTCGACCACGACGATGCCGTCACCTCGACCAGTGTCGAGATCGTGGACGAGGTGATCAGCGGGCCACGGGTCTGTCTCGAGTGGCGGATCACCGGCGTATTCAACAACGCAGGCTTCCTCAACGATGACGTGCTCATCGAGCCGTCGCACTCCGAGATCGAAGCAGCGGGCATGCTGGTGTGCACCTTCGAGGATGAGTACGTCAGCCGAATCTGCTGTCCGTACGACCGCATCGCACTGCTCGAACAGGTCTTAACTCCATCGGCGAATGACCTGGCGCAGCGTTGAACCCCGGGGCCCCGGTTCGGTTCACCCCGATGGGGTGATGACGCACGGGCATGCCGGGCGCATCGTCGACAACACAACGGGGATATGGCGCACCGACGACACGATCGGTGGGTGGACGGCCCGCACAGGAGAACCCATGAGTGACGAAATGATCGACGACCTGGGTCCAGTCGACTACCTGGTCGTCGAGTTCCCGGCCGGACAGAGCAACTTCAACGGCGAGATGGCGGCCGAACTGGCGTCGCTGAATCGGGCGGGCACGATCCGGCTGCTCGACTTGCTGATCCTCCAGAAGGATGCGGACGGCGCGATCGAGGCCTTCGAGGTGGACGACTTCGATGAGGTCGACGGGTTGGTCGAGCTGGAAGGCGAGATCGCCGAGATTCTCGCTGCGAAGGACATCGCCAACCTCGCCGAGTCGATGCATCCGGGAAGCGTCGCCGGATGCATCGTCTGGGAGAACCTCTGGGCCGCACCGTTTGCGTCGGCCACCCGCCGCGCCGGTGGTCAGCAGATCGCCTCCGGTCGAATCCCCATCGAAGCCATTGTCGCCTCCCTCGAGGCGGATACCGACGAACCCGACGAAGGAGCCTGACCATGCCACTCCGACCAGCACGTAGGCGGCGCCGCGGCGTCATCGCAGCCCCGGTTGCCCGAACGGCCACCGCAGTTGGAACAGCAGCCGTCGTCTCCCACGGGGTGCGGCGCCGGCAGACTCGGCGCGTCGTCCGCCGCGTCCGCTGAGCACCGAGGGCATTCAGCCGATCGCCCAATGTGGGTGATGCGGCCCGAGACGGGCCGTTTCTAGGTTGTCGGTCCAGACCGCTGACGTCGCTGTCGGCGCGTCCGCCGGACCCGCAAGCCCACTGGAGACCAACGATGACGAACCGACCCGACAGCCATGCCCGCTCGATGCTGCCGATCCCGGACCGTCCCAAGTTTGGGCACACCACTTACGACGCCAAGGACCCGGAGACGAACTTTCCGCCGATCGAGCCGCTGTTGCCGCCCGAGGGCGCACCCAACGTGCTGATCGTGTTGCTCGACGACGTCGGGTTCGGGGCGTCGACCGCCTTCGGTGGCCCGTGTGCCACCCCCAACGCCGAGAAGCTCGCCGCCGGCGGCCTGAGCTACAACCGGTTTCACACCACGGCACTGTGTGCCCCGACCCGCGCTGCGATGCTCAGCGGCCGCAACCACCATTCCGTTGGGATGGGCTCGATCACCGAGACGGCCACATCGGCGCCCGGCAACAGCTCGGTGCGGCCCAACACCAAGGCCCCGCTGGCCATGACGTTGAAGCTCAACGGCTACTCGACGGCCCAGTTCGGCAAGTGCCACGAGGTGCCGGTGTGGCAGTCCTCGCCGCTCGGTCCCTTCGATTCGTGGCCGTCCGCCGGTGGCGGGTTCGAGACGTTCTACGGCTTCATCGGCGGCGAGAACAACCAGTGGGACCCTGCGCTGTACAACGGAACCACCCCGGTTGAGCCGCCGGCGACACCCGAGGAGGGCTACCACCTCACAGAGGATCTGGCCGATCATGCGGTCAACTGGATCCGCCAGCAGAAGTCCCTCATGCCGGACCGCCCGTTCTTTGCCTACTTCGCCCCCGGCGCCACCCACGCCCCGCACCATGTGCCCGAGGAGTGGCCGGCCAAGTACGCCGGGCAGTTCGCCGACGGCTGGGACGCGCTGCGCGAGAAGACCTTTGCCCGCCAGAAGGAGATGGGGATCATCCCGGCGGACGCCCAGCTCACCCCGCGCCCCGACGAGATCACCAGCTGGGCCGACATGCCCGAGGAGATGAAGCCGATCCTCGCCCGCCAGATGGAGGTGTACGCAGGGTTTCTCGAGCACACCGACCATCACGTCGGCCGGGTGATCGATGCGATCGACGAGCTGGGAGTGCTCGACAACACGATCATCTATTACATCGTCGGCGACAACGGAGCGTCGGCCGAAGGCACGATGAACGGCGCCTTCAACGAGATGGCCAACTTCAACGGCATGGCGGCGCTCGAGACGCCAGAGTTCCTGGCGTCGAAGATCGACGAGTTCGGCACGCCCAGCGCCTACAACCACTATTCGGTCGGTTGGGCCTGGGCGATGTGCACGCCGTTCCAGTGGACCAAGCAGGTGGCCTCGCACTGGGGCGGCACCCGCAACGGCACCATCGTCCACTGGCCCGACGGCATCGAGGAGAAGGGCGGGCTGCGCACCCAGTTCACGCACTGCATCGACGTGGCTCCGACCATCCTGGAGGCGGCGGGGCTACCCGAACCGACGATGGTCAACGGCGTGCAGCAGAGCCCGATCGAGGGCACGAGCATGCTCTACACCTTCAACGAGGCCAGCTCGCCGGAGCGCCACGACCTCCAGTACTTCGAGATGTTTGGCAACCGGGGGATCTACGACCAGGGCTGGAGCGCCGTCACCAAGCACAAGACGCCGTGGATCATGGTCGGCGGCGACCTGCCGGCGTTCGACGACGACGTCTGGGAGCTGTACGACGCAACGTCGGACTACAGCCAGGCGGTCGACCTGAGCAAGGACCATCCCGAAAAGCTCGCCAACCTGCAGCGCAAGTGGCTGATCGAGGCGACGAAGTTCAACGTGTTGCCGATGGACGACCGCACCGCCGAGCGGCTCGAGCCGAAACTGGCCGGTCGGCCGACGCTGGTTCACGGCAACACCCAGAAGTTCTACCCGGGCATGGGGCGGCTGTCCGAGAACAGCGTGGTCAGCATCAAGAACAAGTCGTTCTCGGTCACCGCCGAGGTCGACGTACCCGCTGCTGGGATCGATGGCGTGATCATCGCACAGGGTGGACGTTTCGGTGGCTGGGCGGTGTACGCCAAGGACGGCCTGCTGAACTTCGCCTACAACGTGCTCGGCATCGAGGAGTTCATCGTCACCTCAGACAGCGCGATCCCCGAGGGGACCCATCAGGTTCGTGCGGAGTTCGCCTACGACGGCGGAGGGCTCGGCAAGGGCGGCGACGTCACCCTCTACTGCGACGGTGACCAGATCGGCACCGGTCGGGTCGGGGGGACCCAACCCCTGGTCTTCTCGGCCGACGAAACCACCGACATCGGCTACGAGTCGGGCACGATGGTCAGTTCGGACTACGACCTGGTGACCAGTAAATTCAACGGCAAGATCCACTGGGTGCAGATCGATCTCGGATCCGACACCCACGATCACCTCATCGATCCGGAGGATCGCCACCGGATCGCGATCTCACAGCAATAGGGGAGAACCAGCGCGTCGTCCCCCTGTCCGGCCGATCGCCGGCCGGGGGGTCGACCCTGATAAGGAGTAGCGATGACCCCCTTCCAAACCAACCTGCTGTATCTGTTCGTCGCCGGGCTCGTCGCCGGAGGGCTGGGCTATGGCATCCGCCGGTTCTTTCCGGGCATCGAGAAGGCCGATGCGGCACCGTGGGCGGCGACGCTGTCCTACGTCTCGACAGCGTTTGGCGTGGTCGTCGGCTTCTCGATCCTGTTCCTGTTCGGGCAGTTCGCCGCGGCGCGTTCCGCCGTCGGCGACGAGGCAACCTCGATCGGCACGGCCTTTGAGGAGGCCAAGCTCTTTCCCGCCGCGTCGGAGGGCATCCAGGGTGCGCTCATCTGTTACGGCCGGAGCGTGTCGGAGTTCGACTGGCCATCAATGCGGAACGATGGCGTCGGAGCGTCGCAGGTTGACCAGACGTTCAGCGATCTCGTCGCGTCGCTCGGTCAGGGCGACACGGCGACCACCGGTGCCCTCAACTCGGCCGCCGCAACCAACATGGCCTCACAGGTGGGCAGCATCTCGACCGCACGGGAGACCAGGCTCGTGGCGGCGGAGACCTCGGTGCCGACCATGCTCTGGCTGCTGTTGTTCGTCGGCGCAGCGTTCGTTGTGGCGCTGATCTTCATGGTCACCCACTCGGCCGCTCCGCTCACGCAGTCGTTGTTGCTGGGCGCTTCGGCGATCTTCACGGCAGTCCTGATCCTGCTGGTCGTCTCGCTGAGTCGGCCCTACTCGGGAGGGGGAGGCGCCGTGACGCCAAGGTTGATCGAAGAAACAACGACGTTCATGGAGGCTTCGGCCCCCCAGTTGGCAGCCCAGCCGTGCCCAGCGCCAACGGCTGACTGATCACCCGATCGGGGTGATGACCAAACGGTGATCCAGGTCCATTCTGGACCCATGTTTGCCTATGACTATCCCCTTCTATCCGTCTTCTGGACAGTGCTCTGGATCTACCTGATCTTCGCCTGGTTCATGCTGCTGTTCAGCGTCATCGCTGACATCTTCCGCAACCACGAGATGCGAGGTTTCTCCAAGGCGATCTGGCTGGTCGTCGTCATCTTGATCCCGTTCCTCGGGGTGTTGATCTATGTGTTGGCCCACGGGGACGAGATGAGCCAGCGGAAGCTGGCCGAGGCTCAGGCCCAGGACGCTGCCATGCGGTCCTATGTGCAGGATGCGGCCGGTACCCCAAGCCATGCCGACGAGATCGCCAAGTTGGCTGCGCTCCGTGACCAAGGGGCGATCACCGACGCCGAGTTTGCGGCCGGGAAGGCCAAGATCCTTGCGTGAGCAGTCCGCTTCGGCCGGCTGATGGGCTCGGATCTGCTGTCGGCAAGCCCTCAGCCCACGGGCTGGGGGCTGCCGCAGGTTCCGGACGACTGGACGGTCGTCGATACCAAGCGGGCCGGTCCGTTCGTCGTCGGCGCCCACGTCCGACGGGCCGATGGGCGTCTCGTCGAGTGGCGTGCTCGTGCCCACCGCAAGCGTCTCGGGCTCGGCAGGAGCGATGGGGCCGGTCCGGATCAAGTCCGTCCCGGGCCGACTGCCTCGTGTTGGTGGATGGCCGGTCTGTTCGCCGGCGGGTCCGTCTGCTTCGCCCTGGGGTCGTTGCCCCCGTTCTTCGATGGCGTTGCCCCGTCGGTCGTCGCCGCCACGTTTTTTGGCGGTTCCCTGTTGTTCACCAGTGCCAGTGCCATCCAGTACGACGAGAGTCGGGCTGCCCCAGGGGGCATCGGGCCGGCTTCGAAGCGACGCCCTATACTTCGGAGGCTGCTCGGCGTGTCGCCCAGCAGCCTCGGTTGGTGGTCAGCGGCTGTCCAGTTGGTGGGCACCCTGCTGTTCAACCTCAGCACCTTCGCAGCGATGCAGAGCGGCCTCGACACCCAGCAGGACCGCCGACTCATCTGGGCGCCGGATCTCTTCGGTTCGCTGTGCTTTCTCGTGGCCAGCGGGCTTGCATTCGTCGAGGTGAACGCCGGGCTGATGCCTCGCCCCGACGGATCGACCGGCTGGAGAATCGCTGCGCTCAACATGGTGGGTTCAATCGCGTTCGGCGTATCCGCAGTAGCGGCCCGGTACCTGCCCACCTCGGGGCAGTCGGCCAACATCGCGCTTGTCAACGCAAGCACGTTTGTCGGTGCGCTGTGCTTCCTCGGCGGATCGATGCTGCTGCCGGTCGAGGCGGCGAAGGGTGCCCCGGCAATGGCTTCGGCCGGCTGATGAGCGAGGGGCGGCGACCTGCGCCCGGTGCGGCGATGAGGCGGTGGTGGGCGTCGGCGCGGCCGACCGACCGCGCCGAATTGCAGACCGACGTCGTGGCCGGCCTGCCGGTAGCCATCGGGGGCGTGCCGGACGGCATGGCCGCCAGCGTGCTCGCGGGGGTGAACCCGGTGCACGGGCTGTACGCCAGCCTGGTGGCGCCGATCGCCGGTGGGCTGACGAGCAGCACCCGGCTGATGGTGGTGACCACCACCAGCGCTGCGGCGTTGGCGGCCGGGTCGGCCCTGGCACCGGTCGACCCGGCGGAGCGCACCGAGGCGCTGTTTCTGCTGACCGCGCTGGCTGGCGGGATCATGGTCGCTGCCGGGCTCCTGAAGCTCGGGCGCTACACCCGCTTTGTTTCCCACTCGGTGATGACCGGGTTTCTCACCGGTGTCGCCGTCAACATCCTTCTCTCCCAGCTCAACTACTTCACCGGCGTGCCGTCGCAGGGTGGCCCGGCGATTCGCCGGGCCCTGCACGTGATCACCCATCCGGGCCTGTTCGACTGGCCGACGCTGATCACCGGGCTCTGCGCCATCGCCATCCTGCTCGCACTCCGGCGGGGCCCGGTGGCGTCGTATGCATCGATGGTGGCGCTGGCCGTGCCGACGATTGCGCTTCAGCTGCTCGGCACGGCTGGCGTTGTGCGCGTCGGCGACGTCGGCGAGATCCCGGCGGGCCTGCCGCTGCCGCATATCCCACCGTTGAGCGCCTTCTCGCTCAACGTGGTTGCCGGCGCCTTCGCGGTGGCTGCGATCGTCCTCGTTCAGGGGGCGGGGGTCAGCGAGTCGGCCCCCAACCCAGACGGAACGCCGGCCGATCCGAATCGGGACTTCATCGCCCAGGGTGCCGGCAACCTGGCCGCCGGGTTCTATCGGGGGCAGCCCACGGGTGGCTCGGTCGGCCAAACGGCCCTCAACCGCAGCGCCGGGGCCGTCGGTCGGTGGGCGGCGGTGGCGGCCGGTGTGTGGATGCTGGTCATCCTGGCCCTGTTCTCCAGCCTGGTGAAGGTCGTGCCGATGACGACGCTGGCCGCGGTGCTCATCGTGGCCGCGTACGGTGCGCTTCGCTGGGGCCGGGTGGTCACGGTGTGGCAGGCCGGTCCCAGCTCTCAGATCGCCCTGGTCGCCACCTTTGTGGCCACCCTGTTGCTCCCGATCGCGGCGGCGGTGGGTATTGGCGTGGTGCTCTCGTTGCTCCTTCAGCTCAACACCGAGCTGATGGACCTCAAGGTGGTGCGTCTGGTGCCACTTGAGGACGGCCACTTTGAGGAGGTCAAGGTTCCGCAGCGTCTCGAGGGCCGACGCGTGGTGCTGCTCGACGTGTACGGCAGCCTGCTGTATGCCGGCTCCCGCACGATCGAGCAGCACCTGCCCGACCCCACCGGCGTGGACTCCCCGGCCGTCGTCCTGCGGCTTCGCGGCCGATCGACGGCCGGGTCGACCGCCATGGTCGTCATCGCCGGGTATGCAGATCGTGTGGCCGCTGCGGGCGGCCACCTGTTCTTGAGCGGCGTCAGCGGGCCGGTGCTGGAGACCTTGGAACGTTCCGGGCGGATCGACCTGAAGGAGAAGGTCACCGTCTTCGAGGCCGACGCGATCGTGGGGCACTCCTCCGAAGTGGCGTATCGGGCGGCCGAAACCTGGCTCGAGGATCACCCCACCGGAGGTCGGACGTGAGCGGCGATCGGGTTCAATCTCGGCGTCATCCATCGACGCAGCCGTCGACGCTGAAGACGGCGGCCAGGGATGCCCTGACGCCGGACACGGGGTGCCGCGACACGAGCGCGTCGTTGATCGGCCTGGCCGGGGGCGCTTCTCGATGGGGGCACCGCCTGGCGAGGGATACCCCGCTGACGGGGAGGGACCGCCGCACCGCGTGGCCCTCTCGCCCTTCTCGATCTCGCCCGTCGCGGTGACCAACGCCGATTTCGACCGGTTTACCGACGCCACCGGGTACCGCACGGGCGCCGAAGCCGACGGGTGATCGCTCGTGTTCGCCGGCCTGGTGCCAGACGACGTTCCCGACGTCCGCGGAAATGCTCCTGCGCCGTGGTGGCGACAGGTGGTTGACGCCGATTGGCGACACCCGGAGGGTCCCTACTCGTCGAGCGAGGGGCGCGGCGACCATCCGGTGGTCCACGTCAGCTGGTTGGATGCCCAGGCCTACTGCGCGTGGAGTGGCACCTGCCTGCCTACCGAGGCGGAGTGGGAGTACGCCGCCCGGGGCGGATTCGACCGGCGGCGCTTCCCGTGGGGAGATGATCTCGCACCGGGCGGCCAGCACCACATGAACGTCTTCCAGGGTACGTTTCCTGGTCACAACAGCGGGGAGGACGGCTGGATTGGGACGTGCCCGGTGACCGCGTTTCAACCCAACGGGTTTGGGCTCTTCAACATGACCGGCAACGTGTGGGAGTGGTGTTCGGACTGGTTCTCCGTCACCTACTCGATGGCGCCGAGAGCCGACCCCCAGGGGCCTGTCTGGGGGGAACGCCGAGTGATGCGGGGCGGGTCGTACCTGTGTCACGACTCCTACTCCAACCGCTGCCGGGTGGCGGCCCGCAGCTCGAACAGCCCGGACAGGTGCTCCGGCAACATCGGCTTCCGGGTGGTGATCTCAGGGAACTGACAGGCCTGTGGGCCCACGCGGCTGCGCCCGACGCTTGATGAGCGTCGGGCGCAGGTGCGGTGTATCTCTGTCGTGTGGTCCGACCGGAGGGTCGGACCGGTGTCAGTTGGAGCGCAACTCGCCGCCGTGCACCATCAGCGCCCAGATGACGAGGGCATCGATCACGATGATGATGATCGCCCAAAACGGGTAGACCGGCAGCCACAGGAAGTTGGCGATCATGCTGACCGCAGCGACGATCACTCCTACCGTCCGAGCCAGGACGTTGCCGGTGAACACCCCGAACCCTGACAGCACGATGAGGGCGCCGATGATGACGTGCACCCAACCCCATCCGGTGAGGTCCAGAAAGACGGCGTTGGTGTTGCCGAAAACCACCCAATTGTCGTTGAACAGTGCGACGAAGCCATAGATGATGCTCAGCGTGCCGCCGATGAGCAGCATGGTCCCGGCAAAGTAGATCCAGCCGGTCCAGCCAGTTCGCTCCTCGGTCTGCGTCATGCGTGTGTCGGTCATGGTTTCTCCTCCGTGTTGGATACTCCTAGGACCGTAAAGGTGGGGGGTCGGTCTCGTCGTCGCCCAGATGGGGTGATCGTGATCACAGCGTTGGCCATCCAGGGTTTTTCGGACAGCGAGGTAACGTGGCGATGGCCATCCGGTAAGCGCCGGTCCGGCGCCTCATGATCGGTAGACGATGTGCACCTGATCGAGATCCCGGAACCGAAGGCCTCCGATCCGCTGGTGTGTCAGGTTTACGATGCGATCCTCCGGCCGTCCTTCGACGCCGACGAGCTGCCCTCGGTCGGGGCCGTCACCGGTGGGGTGGGGGGTCGGGCCCACCGCCTGTTGGTCGTCGCCGTCGATGACGAGGTTCCGATCGGCGCCGCCCTGTACACCGAGGACGGAACGGGTGTGGGCAAGCTCGACTATCTGGCGGCGCGACCCGACGGTCGCAGCCGCGGCGTTGGGTCTGCATTGATGGGTCGCCTCGCATCGGTCTGGTCCGACCGAGCGATCGTGGCCGTGCTGGGTGAAGTGCACGATCCGCGCTTTCATGTCGAGGGTCCGGGCGAGCAAGCGGTGGCCATGCTGCGCTTCTGCCAGCGCAACGGCGCCCGGTTGCTCGACATCCCGTGGGTTCAGCCGCGCCTGTCCCCGGCCGGCGCCCGAGTGCACCACATGTTGCTGGTCGACCTGCTTGCCGGGTCCGAGCGAGCGTTGCCGAGTGCAACCCGGGGTCGGTGGATCGAGGGCTACTACCTGGCCGCCGAGGGCGCTGTACCCACCGATCCGACATTCCGGGCCCTGCGGGCACGCGTGTTCGCCCATGATCCCGTCGGCTTCGGTGCGGTTGAGAACCCCCAGGTCGAGCCGCTCGACCTCAGCGGCGTCGATCCGTCGGGGTGCTCGGCTGGGAGGCGTCGGCGGTTGCCGGGTCGGACCCCGGGGCCGGGTAGTAGCGGCGCTTCGCCCAGAGAGCGACGTACACCAAGGCGACGAGGACGGGAACCTCGATCAGCGGGCCGATCGTGCCGGCGAGGGCTTGGCCGCTGGTGACCCCGAAGACCGAGATTGCCACCGCTATGGCCAGCTCGAAATTGTTGCCGGCGGCAGTGAAGGCGACCGAGGCGTTGCGGTCGTAGGGGAGGCCGAGGCGGTAGCCGGAGAAGAACGACGCAAACCACATGACGGCGAAGTAGATGAGGAGCGGGACGGCGACCCGGGCGACGTCGAAGGGTCGGTCGGTGATCTGTTCACCCTGAAGCGCAAACAGGATCACGATCGTGAACAGCAGGCCGTACAGGGCGATCGGGCCGATGCGGGGCAGGAAGCGCTGCTCGTACCATTCGGTGCCCTTGCGCTTCTCGCCCAGCATGCGGGTGAGGAACCCGGCCAAGAGCGGAATCCCCAGAAAGATCAGCACCGATCGGGCGATCTCCCACAGACCGACGTCGAGGGCCTGCGTGTCGAGGCCGAGCCAGCCGGGCAGCACGGTGAGGTAGAACCAGCC
This sequence comes from Candidatus Neomicrothrix sp., assembly GCF_035329545.1. NCBI lineage: Bacteria > Bacillati > Actinomycetota > Acidimicrobiia > Acidimicrobiales > Microthrixaceae > Candidatus Neomicrothrix > Candidatus Neomicrothrix sp. Next base: position 137,114 of record NZ_DAOLGP010000007.1, on the reverse strand, counting down.
GAGCACGGAGTACATGACGATCTGAAACGCCGAGTTGATCGCAACCAGCACCGCGCCCAGCTCACTGTTGCCGCACGCCAGGTCGTTCCAGATGAGCACCATGGCGATGCAGCGGGCCAGCCCGACGATGATCAGTCCGGTGCGAAGTTCCGGCAGGTCGCCGAGGAAGACCCAGGCCAGCGTAAACATCAGGGCGGGGCCGATAACCCAGTTCATCACCAGCGACAGGCCGAGGGTGCGGTGATCGCCGAGGTGTTCGCCGATGCGCCGGTACCGGACTTTGGCCAGCACGGGGTACATCATCGCCAGCAGGCCGACGGCGATCGGCACCGAGACCGTGCCGATCGTGATCTTGTCAAGCCAGTCGTTGAGGTCGGGCAGCGCCCGCCCGAGGCCCAGCCCGGCCACCATCGCCAGGCCGATCCAGACCGGGAGGTAACGGTTGAGGGTCGACAGCCTGGTTGGGTCCGTGGATGTGGGGTCGGCCACCAACGTGTCGCTCACTGCGGGGCGCAGCACGGCGCGCCTGCGTCCTTGGCGATGACGGTGTTGGCCATCTGTTCGGCGTCGCCGGTCTTGACGTACACCTCCCACGGGGCGCCGTCGGGATCGCCGACCCAAGTCTCGGTCTTGAGCGCATAGCAGCAGGTGGTGTCGTCCACACCGGTGGTCTCAAGCCCGTCGTTCGTCAGACGTCCCTCGGCTGCGAGCACCTCCTCCGCTGTCTCGACCTCGACCCCGAGATGGTTCAGGGTGCCCCCGTCGCCACCTTCGATCAGCACCAGCTTCAGCGGTGGGTCGGTGACGGCGAAGTTGGCGTAGCCCGGCCTGCGCTTGTTCACGTCGGTGTTGAACAGTTTGGAGTAGAACTCGACCGCCTGGTCGAGGTTGGAGACGTTCAGGGCGAGCTGGACACGTGACATGGGGGCGCTCCTCGGGCGTTGGGGTGGGGTAGATTGACGGTTGTCGATGTGATCATCGTACCCATACATCGACGCTCGTCAATGTAATCTGGGGACGACGGTGCGTTGGAGGATCGTGATGAGCGCTACTGGCCGGATTCGTAAGGATTCCCCGGTCGTCTGCTGCTCGTCTGTGACGGAGGTCCCGCTGGGCGACGCCGAAGCAACCTCGCTGGCCAGGACCTACGCGGCCCTGAGCGACCCGGTCCGCCTCAGGCTCCTCAGCCTGATCGCGTCCGCTGGGGAGATGTGCTCGTGCGACCTCGTCGAGCCACTGGCCAAGAGCCAGCCGACGGTGAGCCACCACACCAGAATCCTGGCCGAGGCCGGTTTGATCGACGGCGACAAGCGGGGCCGCTGGGTCTATTGGAGGGTGTCGCCCAAACGGTCCAACTTCGTCAGCCAGGTACTCGGCGGCTGAGTGCCGCGTGCCTCGAGTCGTCCCACTTGGCGGTTGCGACATCCTGCGTCCAGCGTTGTCCCGCCAGGAACCGCTTGTCTCAACCGGTTGGCAGGCGCAGGATGAAGTTCTCGATGACGGGACATCGGGGCAAGCGGGGGGCGGCGGCGCGTAGCACCGCTGGTTCTGCGCGCTCCGGCGTCTCCCGCCGTCGCAACAACAGAGACGGAAAGGGACATTATGAACAGCGTCTTCCCATGGCGACGGCTGCTGCGTTTCGGCGCGGTTGGCTTCGCTGCCTTAGTACTTTTCGCATGCTCGGCGCCGGCACCACCGCCGGGCGGTGGCGGCCAGGGGTCGTCGGCGACGGTGCTCTTGGACGGTTTGAGTTCGCCGAAGGGTCTCGACAGTTTCTTCGGCCAGCCGATCGTCGCTCAGGGGGCCTTCGGGCCTCCCGGCCCCGTCCTCTCCTACAGCCGATCACTTTGGCACCAGCCGAAAACGATCGAGCTGAGCGACCCGATCGGCCTGATCGATGTTGCTGCTGCTCACGACGGGTCGCTCTGGGGGCTGGGTAGCGACGCGCAGGACGGTTCTCCCCGCATGCTCTACCGCAAGGGGGCGTTCGACCGCACGTTCCTGCCGGTGGCCGACATCACCGCCTACCAGCAGGGTGACCCGGATCCTTCCGACCTCGAAGATGATCCCACCGAGTCGAACCCGTACGGAGTAGCTGCGTTGAGCAATGGCGACGCGCTCGTCGCCGATGCCGCCAACAACGATCTGTTGCGGATCACCCGCAGCGGTCACATCAGCACGGTGGCTCGATTCGACACCGAGGCGATCTCAACCGATCACCTGGGTGATCCCAACCTCCCGCCAGCGCTGCCGACCGAGGCGGTGCCGACGTCGATCGCCGTCGTGGGGCGGTGGGCGTATGTCGGCGAGCTCAAGGGCTTCCCGTTCCGACCCGGTAGTTCGAGGGTGTGGAAGATCGACACCCGCTCCAACGGTGCGGTGTGTTCGGCCAACCCCGCCAACGCCACCAGCGGATGCTCCTCGGCGATGACGGGCTTTACCGCCATTCAGGACCTGGACATCAACCCGTGGACCGGTGAGACGTACGTGTATCAACTCGCCGCCGGGGGCGTCGGGGCCTTTGAGGAAGGTTTCGATACCGGCAACTTCCCACCCGCTGTGCTGGAGAAGGTGTCGCGCAGCGGCGTCCGCACCGAGCTGGTCCCAGGGCAGCTGAGCCAGCCGGGCGGCGTCGACGTCGGCCCCTTTGGCACGGTCCACGTGACCGACGGGGTCTTCGGCAACGGACGGTTGTTGCGTATCAGCGGCTGACCACCGCATCCCCATGCGGTCACGTGGTCTGGCACCAGGGGGCGCTCCATGTGGGAGCGCCCCCGAGCGCCGGACCGCTCGAACGTTAGAGTCGGCGGGTGCGCGTCGACCCGGCAGCCCACGAGCGCCGCTGGTGGGCGCTCGGGGTGCTCACCCTTCCCGTGCTGATCATCTCGATGGACTCGACGATCCTGGGGTTCGCCGTGCCTCAGCTCAGCGAGGCGCTGCAGCCGTCGAGTTCTCAGCTGTTGTGGATCGTCGACATCTATTCGTTCGTCCTCGCAGGGCTCCTGATCACGATGGGGTCGCTGGGGGATCGCATCGGTCGGCGACGTCTGCTCGTCGCCGGCGCCGTTGCGTTCAGCGCCGCCTCGCTGTTGGCGGCGTTCGCCACCGACGCCAACATGCTGATCGGTGCCCGCGCTCTGCTCGGTGTGGCGGGGGCGACGCTGATGCCATCGACGTTGTCGTTGCTGCGCAACGTCTTCATCGATCCGCGCGAGCGGCAGACGGCGATCGCGCTGTGGGCAACCGCCTTTGCGGCGGGCACGGCCCTCGGCCCGATCGTCGGAGGGTTTCTCCTTGAGCACTACTGGTGGGGTTCGGTGTTCACCGTCGGGATTCCGGTGACCGCCCTCCTGGCGGTGTTGGCGCCTCGGCTCGTTCCCGAATCGAAGGACCCCAACCCAGGGGCATTCGATTTGGTGAGCGCCGGTCTGTCGATGGTGGCGATGCTTCCCACCGTCTTTGCGGTCAAGCTGGTCGCCGAGCGTGGTTGGTCGGCCAGTGCGATGGTCGCGTTGACGATCGGCATCACCGCCGGGGTCGTGTTCGTCCGGCGTCAGCGTCGTCTCGTCGATCCGATGATCGACGTCTCGCTCTTCGCCGTGCCGAAGTTCCGCATGGCGGTGACCGGCAACCTCGTCGCGTGTTTCGGCTTCGCCGGCACGATGTTCTTCGTCACCCAGCACCTTCAGCTCGTCGTCGGCCTGTCTCCGCTCCGGGCCGGCGTTCAGTTGTTGCCGGCGGTCGCCGCCACCATCGTCTTCATGCTTCTGGCCCCGGTCGCTGCCCGCCGGTGGGGTCCCTTTGCCGTCATCGCCGCCGGGCTCGGGTGCGGCGCCGTCGGGTTTGTGTTGCTGGCGCAGGTGGGTGCCGACGGGTCGACGGCGATCGTCACCGCAGCGGTCATCGTGCTCAACGCCGGTCTCGGTGCGGCGATGACCGTCGCCGTCGACGGCATCATGGCCGCCATCCCCGCCGAGCGTGCCGGTGCCGGTGCGTCCGTGTCGGAGACCGCCAACGAGCTCGGCATCGCCCTCGGCACGGCCGTGCTCGGCAGCATCATGATTGCGGTGTATCGCGCCAACCTGGGCTCGCCGACGGGCATCGGCCCCAACGATCTCGCCGATGCCCGCGAGACACTCGGGGCTGCGATCTCAGCGTCGGAACGTTTGGGCGATCCAGCCGGCCCGGCGCTGCTGGAAGCGGCACGCGGAGCGTTTGTCGACGGGGTTCGTGCCGCATCCCTGGTCGCCGTCGTCGCATTGGCCGTGGTCGCTGCGTGGGCGCTTCGCTCTCGTCTGGCCGATAGACCGAAGGACGCGACCGCCCCCAGCGTCCCAACAGCAGCCCAACGCTGACCGTGCCGTTTGCGCCTCGGCAGGCCGATCGGAGTGCCGGGGCGGAGGGGCCGCTCGGTACAGTCGAGCGGTGACCGCACCGGCCTCATCTCACGACGACGAACTGCGGGCGCAGCTGCTCGACGCCACCGACCTCCTTCGGCGGGTCGCCGGGTCGAAGGACCTGCTGGCCTCACTGTCGGTTGAGGAACGCACTGCGCTGTTGAACGCCGCGGGTGATGTGTTCTGTGGCGATGCTGACGAACGCCGCTTGCGGGTCAAGGCTCGGCGCAAGGCCCAGCGGGCCGAGAAGCTCCGCCGCGACGACGACGTGCTCGCCGGCACCGGTATCCGCACCCTGCGGGCCAAGCCGGTGTTCACGACGCCCAACGTGTTCCCACCTGTTGGCTTCGAGCAGGCCGACGTGGCTGATGCCCGCTTCCGCGAGACCGTCGAGCCTCAGCACTGTTATGTGTGTAAGGCCAAGTACTCCCGCGTTCACCACTTCTACGACCAGCTGTGCCCCGACTGCGCCGCCTTCAACTACGCCAAGCGCAGCGAGACCGCCGACCTGTCGGGCACGGTGGCGCTGCTCACCGGGGGTCGGGTCAAGATCGGCTACCAGGCGGGCATCAAGCTGCTGCGCTGCGGTGCCGAGCTGATCGTCGCCACCCGCTTCCCCCGCGATGCCGCGGCCCGCTACGCCGCCGAGGCGGACTTCGCCGAGTGGGGCGACAACCTGGAGATCATCGGCCTGGACCTGCGGCACACGCCCAGCGTCGAGGCGTTCTGCTCCCACGTGCTCCAGACCAGGGACCGGCTCGATTTCATCGTCAACAACGCGTGTCAGACCGTCCGCCGACCCCCGGGGTTCTACAGCCACATGATGGAGGGGGAGACCGCCGCACTCGAGTCGTTGTCGCCGGACGTGCTGGCGCTGGTCGGGGCCTACGAGGGGCTTCGCCGCTACGAGATGCTGCCGGCCGACCCGACCGGCGCAGCGTTGGCGACGGCCGAACCCGAAGGTGCTTCCTCAGCGGTAGCGGGACTGACGCAGGCCGCCGAGCTGTCGCAGGTGCCGCTGTTGCCCGACGAGCACCGCACCGGCGACGACACCCGGGAGGCGTTGTTTCCCGAGGGTCGTCTCGATCAGGACCTTCAGCAGGTCGACCTGCGGGATCGCAACTCGTGGCGCCTCCTGCTCCACGAGGTGTCGTCGGTCGAGTTGCTCGAGACCCAGCTGGTCAACGCGATCGCGCCGTTCGTGATCAACGCCCGGCTTCGGCCGCTGCTGGAGGCCGCCCCGGGCGCGCACCAGCACGTCGTCAACGTCTCGGCGGTGGAGGGTCAGTTCTACCGACGCTTCAAGACGACCAAGCACCCCCACACCAACATGGCCAAGGCGGCGCTCAACATGATGACCCGTACCTCAGCCACCGACTTTCACGACTCCGGCATCCATATGAACAGCGTCGACACCGGCTGGGTGTCCGACGAGGACCCGGTTGCCAAGGCCGAGGAGAAGCGGGCCGAGCACCGCTTTCATCCCCCGCTCGACATCGTCGACGGCGCAGCGCGCATCGTCGACCCGATCATCGACGGCATGAACACCGGCACCCACGTGTGGGGACAGTTCCTCAAGGACTACCGGCCCACCGACTGGTAGGCCGCCGCACCTCCAGCGCCGAACTCGGGAGTGCGCAGCGCGCTCTGGCGGTTGTTTCAGCTCCCGACTTGGGTGGGGGTGCCGAACTCGGGAGTGCGGGGCGCGCTCTGACGGTTGTTTCAGCTCCCGACTACGGACCAGCGAGAACGGCGGGTGCAGGGATACCCTCGCTTGCTATGAGCAACATGACCGACGACTCACCATCCATGCAGGCGTCGAGGGACTCTGCCGACGACATCGGTGCCATCGGCGCAATGTTCATGCTGGACATGGACAACTATGTCGCAGCGGCATCCGTGGGATATGAGGGCCTGGCGTTCTACTTCGGCGGACGCGGGGGAGTGCTGGGTGACGTGCCCGTCGGCGATGTGGTTGAGGCGTTCTGCTTCTTTCCAGCCGCATCGGTGGAGGCTGGCTGGACGCAGGCGGCCACGGTCGAAAGCCGGCACGAATCGGCAGTGCGCTTTGCCCAGGCCGCCCAGACCTGGGCCGCAAAACACCTGCCGGACGACGGGGTTGACTACGAGCGAACCGCTGCGCTGGCAGGCAGGGTCGTTGCTGCCGCAGACGCTGGGACGACCACCATCTTCGACGGGTGGCGTCGCCTGCCCGAGCCCGAGTCGGTGCGTGAGCTCGCTGTGCATCGGGTGAACGCCTTACGCGAACTGCGCTTCGCCTGTCATGTCGCCGAGGTGCGTCGGAGCGGTCTCGATCCGTACGTTGCGTTCATGGTCAAGTCGCCGGGCATGGCCGACGTTTTCGGGTGGCCCGAACCGCGACCCACACCGAGCGAGGCAGACCGCCAAGCCTGGGACGAGGCCGAAGCGGCCACCGATCGCGCCTTTGGAGCCGATCTAGCGGTGCTCAACCCTGACGAGCTGACCGAATTTGTCGCCCTGCTGGGGTCCATGCGGGCAGCCATCAGCTAACCGGCTCATCGACTGCGGGGCTCATTTACGGCGGGGCTGAGGCTGGTCCGGCTCCACGACCGAACTGGGGAGTGCACACTGCGCTCTGGCGGTCGTTTGGGCTCCCGACTTGGTGGGACGTGCCGAACTGTCGAGCTGTGGGCCGTCGGCGGGCGGAAACGGGCCGTCGACGGATCGCCGGGTTCGACACGCCGAGAGCGCGTCCTAGGGTGGCCAGCATGCTTCGACCTGCGTCCCTCACCCGATGATCTCCCTCTCGCCCCCGGTATCTGCCGATGCGGTGCTCGACCTGCTGACACCCGGCGCCGACGTGATCGTGCCCCTCGCCAACGGCGAGCCGACGACGGTCCTCGATGCGATCGAGGCCGGCGCAGATCGACTTGAGGGCGTACGCATCCATCAGATGCACGCTCTCCACGATCGGCCTTACATGCACGGCGCTTACGGCGACCGGCTGCGCCACGTCTCCTACTTCCTGTCCCACATCACCCGGCCCGCCTATTGGGAGGGCACCATCGATCTCGTGCCCAACCACTTCTCTGAGGTGCCGATGATCCTGCGCCGAAGCACCAAGTGCACGGTGGTTGTCGCCGCCTGTTCGCCGCCGGACCAGCACGGCTACTTCAGCCTGGGCACCAACGCCGACTATGTAGCGGGCCTCATCGGCCGGGTGCCGATTTTTCTGGAGGCCACGCCGTACATGCCTCGAACCCGGGGGGCCAACGTGGTGCACCATTCCCAGGTGGCGGGCTGGTGCGAATCCGAGCGTCCTCTGGTGGAGGTGCCGCGCTCCGAGGCCAACGACATCGACCGTGCCATCGCCTCGCTGGTCGCCGAACGGATCCCCGATGGGGCCTCGGTGCAGATCGGCATCGGGTCGATCGCTTCCGCAGTGCTCGATGGTCTACGCGGTCACCGTGACCTGGGCATCCATACCGAATTGCTTCACGATGGCATGGTCGATCTGGTCGAGGAGGGTGTGGTCACCGGGGTGGAGAAGGAGGTGCGACGCAACAGGGTGGTCACCACCTTCTGCCTAGGCACCCGACGCCTCTACGACTGGCTCGAGGACAATGCGGTTGTCGAAGTGCTTGGCGTTGACTTTGTGAACGATCCTCGCGTCATCGCCCGGATGAGCCGGTTCAATTCGGTCAATGCCACCACCGAGGTTGACCTGATGGGTCAGTGCGCATCGGAGACGATCGGCGGGCGCTACTGGTCATCGTCGGGTGGACAGGCCGACTTTGCCCGCGGCGCGATGTACGCGGATGAGGGCCAGGCGTTCATCGTCACCCCATCGCTGACGCGGGATGGACGCAGCCGCATCGTCCCGTCGCTCGCCAGCGGATCGGTGGTGACCACCTTGAAGAACACGGTGGACCACGTTGTCACCGAGCACGGCGTCGCAGAGCTTCGGGGCAAGGCCCTCTCTGATCGAGCTCGAGCCCTGATCGCGGTCGCCGACCCGTCCGTGCGGGACAACCTCACACGCGATGCCCGGACACTGGGGCTGTTCCTTTAACCGGAGTGCGTGGGGCCCCGGTGGGATTATCGGTCGAGCACGGTGAGCGTCCGGTTGGGCACGACCCAACCGAACGCTCCCGGCTTCGGCTCGCTACTTCGGGGCGTCTGCGTAACGGAGGTAGGGCTTGAACTCCTCGACGTTCTCGAACTTTTCCTTGGCGTCCTCGGTGGACATCCCCATGGCCACGATCACGCGGTCGCCGGGCTTCCAGTCGGCCGGGGTGGCGATGGGGTTGGCATCGGTGGCCTGGAGTGCGTCGATCACGCGGACGATCTCGTCGAAGTTGCGGCCTACCGACTTGGGGTAGGTGAGCATGAGGCGCAGTTTGTCCTCGGGATCGACGATGAACACCGAGCGGACGGTGGACGTGTCACCCTCGCCGGGGTGGATCATGTCGTACAGCTCGGCGATCTTGTGGTCGGGGTCGGCAACGATCGGGAAGTTGAGCGGGGTACCCGTGACCTCGCCAATGTCCGGTGCCCAGGCGTGGTGATCCTCGATCGGGTCGATCGAGATGGCCATCGCCTTGGTGTTGCGCTTCTCGAACTCGCCCCCGAGGGCGGCGGTGCGGCCCAGCTCGGTGGTGCACACCGGGGTGAAGTCGGCCGGGTGGCTGAAAAAGACCGCCCACGAACCCTTCTTCCATTCGTGGAAGGAGAGCTCTCCGTCGGTGGTCATGGCGGTGAAATCTGGAGCGGTGTCTCCGAGGCGAAGGCCCATGAAAACGTCCTTTCGTTGGTTGCTGCTGGTCTGCAGCCGTGTATTCGCAGTCCAGACTAGGCAGGTCGCCTCTCCAACAGGTGGCCGTGGCAGTGCGAGCCTCCGTGGTTAGTCTCGAATCGAGACCGAAGGAGGCCGACATGAACCCGCATCCCAGCTCCCCAGCGGACCGAACCAAACGTGCGTTCAGCCCTGCTGCTGTCACCAACAGGACCATGTTGGCAGCTCTGGCCCTGGTGATGTTGGTCGCTGCGTCCTGCAGCAACGGCACGGACCAGGAGTCCTCCGGGACGACCTCAGAACAGGTCACCACATCGACCGTCGAGACCTCGACGACGCTGGACGATGCTCCGACGACGACTGCGGAGGATGCCGCGACGACCACGGTCGATGAGCCGTCGACGACGGTCGCCGAGGGAGCGAGCACGTCGTCGAAACCCTCCAAGGAGTGCCAGGATCTCGAAGAGCGCGACGACGGTCGCTACGACCTCGGTGATGCCGGCACGGTGGTTGTGGCCCGCAATGGCTCCACGCTGGAGTTGGTCGAGGTCAACGAGGCCGATGGCTGGACGGTCGACGTGGACGACGACGATGACGACGAGGTGGAGGTGGAGCTGCGCTCCGACGACGGGACCAAGGTGGAGTTCGAGGCCGAGATCGAGGACGGCGACCGTCTCGAGATCGAGGTGTGCACCCGTCGGTAACCGATCGAAGCATGCAGTGCGGCCGTCGATTGAGGCACGCCGGCCGGCCGAGGTGCGGCCTCGCTAAGGCTGCTTGACCGATACCGCCAGAAACAACGGGTACGCCCGCCCGTCCTTGGTCACGTGATGGATCGAGCGCTCCACGCCGGTGGTGAAGCCGGCGTCGGCGAGCCTGGCGGCCAACTGGTCCGGTTCGAAGCCGTCGTGGGCATGGCCGACGCCGGAGTCGTGGTCGGTGTCGGCGTGGAACGATCCGTCCTCGGCCTCGAGGTCGACGATGCACAGATGTCCCTCGTCGGTGAGCATCTCGGCGAAAGCGGCAAGCACAGGCGGTAGGTCGGCGATGTGGTGCAAGGTCATCACCGTGACGATCAGCTCGAAGCGGTCCTCGGGCACCCCCTCGGTGGCGAGGTCGGTGCCCCACACCCGGGTGGTGGCGGGCAATGACCCGGCTGCCACCTTTTCGCTCGCAACCTCGCGCATGCCCGCCGACGGGTCGGCCAGCGTGATCGGTCCGACCCTCGACGCCAGCTGCTCGGCCACCAGGCCGGTGCCGGCGCCGTACTCGAACAGTCGCATGGACGGCTCCAATGGCACCGCTCCCGCGATGGCATCGGCGACCGCACGAGCCCGCTCGATCTTGGCTTCGTCGTCCCACGTGGCGGCTTTGTCGTCAAAAGAACTCATGGTCGTTCGCTGCTCCTTCGGGTCGCTTGGCTCTGTCCACACTACGGACCGGCCGAGTAACAGAGCGGGGAGGGGGCCATCACGGACCATGCAACCTGGCCTGGTCAAGCGTGTTCTCGTCGGTGCTGCTTGGTCACCGAGGCTGGGTGGTCGGCGGGGCTGGTTGGTCACCGAGGTTGGTTGGTCAGTTGGGTGGACGCTCGACCGAGAACAGGTCGCCCGGCTGGCAGTTGAGCGCCTCGCAGATGGCGCTGAGGGTGGAAAACCGGATCGCTTTGGCCCGGTCGTTTTTCAGGATCGACAGGTTGACCGGTGTGATGCCAACCGTTTCCGCCAGGACGGTCAGGGTCATGCCCCGCTCGTCGAGGAGTCGATCGAGGTGGCAGCGCACCCGGTGTGGTTCCTCCGGCGGCATCAGATCGTCCCCGCTACCTCGTCCTGCAAGCTGATCCCGACGTGCCACACCCAGGCGAGCACGGCGACGCCCAGACCGGCGACGAGCGGCAGGAACGACACGGTGAATACCATCTCGGTGAGGCCGGCGGCAGCGGATCGGCGCAGCAGCAGCATCTCCGCCACGCCGGTCAGCATCGAATAGCCAGTTCCGCCGACGGCGATCAGCCCCGCCAGCGTCCACAGTCGCCGCTCATTGCGGGCGACGAAGGGATCGCCCAGGCGCGCTGAGCGGACGATCGAGTACACCAGCCAGAGTCCGGCGAGCACCAGCAGCGGACCGGACACCTGCCAGATCACCCAGATCACCCGCTGGTCTGGCCTCGGGTCGCTGAAGGTGAACCGTGCGCTGACCGGTTTGCCGATCTCAACGGGTGCCTGGCTGTACGCGGGGTTGATTTGTTCGTTGTCGGAAACGATCGTTGCCTGGTCGTCCCCAAATTCGACGGGAAACGTTGGTTCGGCATCAACGAACGGATGTCCGTCGCCGAACAACCCCAGCGCCGGCCGGTCGAGAGCGATGCTGCCGATGCCGATGCACGTCAAAAGCATGCCCGCCACCAGGACGCTCTCAAACCATCTGACCGAGCGAGAGTAGTTGGTGCCGGACTTTGCATTGGCGGTCATCGCTACTCCTCCGGGTCCAGCGCCTGGTACGCTGCTCATATCGATGATCGATATGACGTGCTCTGATCATGACCTATTGATATTCGATATGTCAAGGGTTGCGTAAGTGTGCAGTGGCGACGCATTCGACATCCCGAGTCTGTGGGGTCCAATGGGATGGTGGCAGGCTGTAAGTCGCCATCATCCGCCGATCCGAAGGCCTTTCAGTGAACGACCGTGCCCTCGAGTGTGATCATGCAAGCCCGCTGTTGCGGGTTAAGAGCTACGACCAGCCGTCGGTGTTTCAGCCGGCCAACCTGCTGCGGGAGGGTCGCCGCCAACTCGGCCGCGCTGAGGTCGATGTCCCGGCGGTGTGCCTGCTCGACCCGGACGGGGACATCGTCCGCCACCTGACCGACACCGGCAGGGCGGTCCGGCATCCGGGCTGGGCCTGCTACCACACGGAGCTGTGGACGTTCGACCTCGATGGCACCGAGGTGGGCGTCATCGGGTGCGCAGTTGGGGCGTCGTTCGCTGTGCTGATCGCCGAGCAGCTGTTTGTGTCGGGCTGCGAGCTGCTGGTCAGCGTGACCTCGTCGGGAATGATCACGCCGCTCGCCGAGGCGCCCTACTTCATCATCATCGATCGGGCGCTGCGCGACGAGGGCACCAGCCACCATTACCTCCCGCCCGGCGACTGGGCTGCCGCCCCGCAGCGCCTCCTCGATCGGCTGGGCGGGCGGATCGATGGCCTTGACCAGGGCGTCGTCACCGGCTCGACGTGGACGACCGATGCCCCCTACCGGGAGACCGAACAAGCCATCGCTGATGCAAGGTCGCGGGGGATCGCCGCCGTCGAGATGGAGGCGGCTGCCCTGTACGCCTTTGCGACGGCCCAACAGCGGGACGTGATGTGTTTTGCTCACGTCACCAACACGATGGCGACCGACGGGAATGATTTTGAGAAGGGTGACGCCGGGGGCGCCCACGACGCCCTCGAACTGGTCTCCGCCGTCGTCGGGGCGCTCCGTTGAGGCTGCGGACGACGTGGGAGACCCTCCCGTGGGGAGTTGGTTCGCTCTGCGACGCGAAACCCCGGCGTGAGCATGATGTGCGCGCTCCCTGGCCGGGCTCTAGCCCACCGCTCGTGGGAGTTTGTAAGTTGATGGTTTGCGAATGCGCTGGCTCCAACCATCGAGCAAGGGACGAGATGACCAAGACCAACCCGGGCAACTTCTTCGAGGACTTCACGCTGGGCCAGGTGATCGAGCACGCCACGCCCCGCACGGTCACCGACGGCGACCGAGCCGTCTACGGGGCGATCTACCCCACCCGGTTCGCGTTGCCGTCCTCGGCTGAGTTCGCCAAAGCGTGTGGGCTGCCACAGGCTCCTGTCGAGGAACCGATCGGCTTCCACATCGCGTTCGGCAAGACCGTTCCCGACGTGTCGCTCAACGCGGTCGCCAACCTGGGCTATGCCGAGTGCCGATTTCGCCGCCCTGTGCTGACCGGCGACACCCTGAGCACCAGCTCAGAGGTGATCGGCCTCAAGCAGAACTCCAACGGCAAGACGGGCGTGGTCTATGTGCGCTCAACCGCCACCAACCAGCACGGTGACGTAGCGATCGACTGGGTCCGCTGGGTGATGGTGCACAAGCGCGACGCCGACGCACCCGCGCCCGACCCGGTGGTGCCCGAGCTGGCCGCCTCGGTCGCAGCCGAGGACCTGATCGTTCCAGACGGTCTGGACTTCACCGGATACGACTTTGTCGCCGCCGGGGAGCCGTACCGCTGGGGCGACTACGAGGTGGGGGAGAAGATCGATCACGTCGACGGCGTGACGCTCAGCGAGGCCGAGCACATGATGGCCACCCGCCTGTGGCAGAACACGGCCAAAGTGCACTTCAACACCGAGGCCCGTCCGGACGGCAAACGCCTCGTCTACGGCGGTCACATCATCTCGATGGCCCGTGCGCTCTCCTTCAACGGCCTGGCGAACGCCCAGCTGATCGCCGCGGTCAACGCCGGGGCCCACACGGCTCCGGCCTTCGCCGGCGACACGGTGTACGCCTGGTCCGAGGTGCTCGACAAGGCCGAGACCGCAGCCCCCGGCGTGGGAGCGCTGCGCCTGCGGCTCGTCGCCACCAAGGGTCGCGACGAGTCGATGACGCTGCGCGGCGAGGACGGCAAGTACGCCGCTGGTGTTCTGTTGGACCTCGATATCTGGGTCCTGATCCCGGTCTAAAGGCCTCGTCCTGCGGTGCGGTCGGCCGACGGGCGAGACGTGGCCCAGCGCTTAGCGACCCGGCACAGCCGTGTCGAGGGTCGGCCGCGTGCCACATAACCAGTGAGCTGACCGGTTCCCAACGTGCCCGCGTTGGCGTCAGCGGGCAGACTTTGGCCCGGAGGTCCCCTTGAACGATTCCCAGGTCATGTCGCAGCCCAACGATGACGCCCTCGCAGCCGCCCGCGAACGCTACAAGCGCGAGCGCGAGAAGCGTCTGCGCGCCGACGGTCTGGCGCAGTACGCACAGCTGACCGACGACTACGAGGAGTACGACCACGATCCCTGGGTCGAGCCGGGCTTCACCCGCGACCCGGTGGTCGAGGAGACCGAAGCGGTCATCGTCGGGGGTGGCTTCGGCGGCATGATGCTGGGGGTCAACCTGATCAACCGCGGCGTTACCGACTTTCGCATCGTCGAGAAGGCGGGCGACTTCGGCGGCACCTGGTATTGGAACCGGTACCCGGGCTGCCAGTGCGACGTCGAGTCGTACATCTACATGCCGTTCCTCGAAGAGACCGGCTACATGCCCAGCAAGCGCTACGCCCCGGCCACCGAGATCTTCGAGCACTCCCAGCGCATCGGTCGCCACTTCGACCTCTACCCCCACGCGCTGTTCCAGACCGAAATTGAGACAGCGGTGTGGGACGAGGATGTGTCGCGCTGGCACGTCACCACCACCCGTGGCGACCAACTCACCGCCAAGTTTCTGGTCACAGCCGGCGGCATCCTGCACAAGGCCAAGCTGCCTGCCATCGAGGGCATCAAGGACTTCGAGGGCCGGGCCTTTCACACCGCCCGTTGGGACTACGACTTCACCGGCGGCAGCCCCACCGAGCCGATGGACGCCTTGGCCGACAAGCGGGTGGGCATCATCGGCACCGGCGCAACGTCGGTCCAGGTGGTGCCACAGCTCGCCCGCGCCGCCAAGGAGGTCTACGTCTTTCAGCGGACCCCGTCCTCGGTGGGCGTGCGCAACAACAGCTTCACCGACCCCGAGTGGTGGAAGACCCTCGAGCCCGGCTGGCAGGCCGAGCGTCAGGCCAGCTTCACCTCGGTCGTCAGCGGCGAGCACCCCGAGAAGGATCTGGTCGGCGACGAGTGGTCGAAGATTTGGGGTACCGACACCCAGAGCGAGCCGACAACGGCGGAGCAGGCCGCCGCCCTCGAACAGCACGACTTCGAGGTCATGGAGACGCTGCGAGCCCGCATCGACGACGTGATCGACGATCCGGAGACCGCCGAAAAGCTCAAGCCCTGGTATGGCAAGCACTGCAAGCGAGTCACCTTCCACGACGAATATCTGGAAGCGTTCAACGAGCCCAACGTGCACCTCGTGGACACCGACGGACGCGGTGTGCAGGAGGTCAACGCCAAAGGGCCCGTGGTCGACGGCACCCAGTACGAACTCGATCTGTTGATCTACGCCTCAGGCTTCGAGGTGACCACCGGACTGGTCAGCCGGCTGGGCTTCGACCCGGTGGGCAAGGGCGGCGTCAAGCTCAGCGAGCGTTGGGCCGATGGGGCACACACCCTGCACGGCGTGCTGACCCACGGGTTTCCCAACCTGTTGATCTGCCACTTCGTTCAGGCGGGGTTTGGGCTCAACTTCACCCACTACCTGTCGCAGTCCACCAACCACATCGCCTCGATCATCGGGGCCGCCAAAGATCAGAACATCACCTCGATCGAGGCCACCGAAGAAGCCGAGGAGGCCTGGCTGGCAACGCTCTGGGAGGCCGGTAAGGGCTTCGGTCGCTACGCGGCCAAGTGCACGCCCAGCTACGGCAACTCCGAGGGCGCCCGCAGCATGGAGGCCGCCCGCAACATCGTTCACCCCGGTAACCTGATGAACTACGTGGCGTACCTGGAGGAATGGCGCGACGCGGGCGACATGCCCGGCACCGTCGTGGTGAGCGCAGAGGACGCCTGAACAACCGTGCGAACGGGTGCGCTTCGGCTCGATGGTTGAGCACAAGCGCACCCGGTTGCTCCGGTCCTGGCCGGTTGATTGCGGAATAGCCCGGTCGGTGCCCGCGTTGCACCAGCCATGAGCCAAGGACACACGATCAGCACGCACGCCGAGGACGTCCACGTCGAGGTTCGCCTCGGCGGTGAGCTCGTCGCCGATTCCCGGAGGCCGGTGTTGCTCGAGGAAACCGGGTTGGCCACCGCGTACTACCTGCCCAAGGACGACCTTCGCTCGGAGGCCCGGCCGATCGAGCTCAGCACCCACTGCCCGTTCAAGGGCGACGCGTCGTACTGGACGATCGAGGTGGGCGACCGCACCCACGACGCGATTGCCTGGAGCTACGAAGAGCCCAACGAGGGCGCCGAGGACATCGAGGGCCGCGTGGCGTTCTTCGCCGACAGGGCCGAGATCCTCGTCGACGGCGTCGCCGTCTGACCCGCGCAAGTCGGGTTCTCCCTCGTCCGACGCTCGGCCGGTCAACGGTCGAGAGCAAGGCTGCGACCGGCCGTCGACCCTTGTTGGGTCACGGTCAAAGGCACCTCGCCCCGGGTGACAGACTCGCCTCATGCTCGATCCGGCCCGTGTGTATGACACCGAACTCGCTGCGCTGTGTGTACCGGGTGAGGACGTCAAGGCCGCCCTCTCGTTTATCTACAGCTCCGGCCAGGAACTGACGGCCCAGCCGACCGACGACCGGGTGAGCTTCGACCCGTTCGACGGCCTCGACGTGCCTACATGGAACCGGGCCACCGAACGCCTCATCGGCGGGGTCAGCCTCGACGCCCGGCAGGGCACCGACGCTTCATTTCTCGTCGGCTCCGACGGGCGCGGTGTCGCGATGACGACCCTGGTGCTCACCAACGCACGGATGCTCGTCGTCAACCACAAGCCGAGCAAAGCGCCGACGGTTGGCTGGGAGCGGCCGCTTGACTCGGTCGCGGGAATTTCCTGGTCGCCTCGGCTTTTTCAATTCGGCCGCATTGAACTGCGGTTTCGGGACGGGTCGGCCGTCCGCCTGATGGCTGGGATGATATCCCCGCTGGCAGCGAGACGGTTTGTCCGGGCCTGGAAGCGGTCGGTCGGTGGAGCGCCCAACCGGGCCGATTGACCCGGGGTAGCGCGAAACCATCGTGCGTTAGGCTGACCTAATAGACAGTTTGGTGGAGCGTTTCTCGGAGGCGAGACCATTGAGTATCCCCATGCAGTACGGACGCGTCGAGCGGCTGGAAGAGCTGACGCCGAACATGATCAGGGTCACCCTGGGCGGAGACGGCCTGGCCAGCTTCGAGCCGACTCCATTCAGCGACCAGTACATCAACGCCCAGTTCGTGCCTGACGGAGCGCCCTACTCGACGCCCTTCGACGTCGACGAGGCTCGGGCGCTACCGACTGCGCAACGTCCGCGAGGTCGGCGAATCACCGTCCGGGATTGGGACCCGGCAGAGCGCCTGTTGACGCTGGACTTCGTTACCCACGGCGACGTCGGGTACGCCGGGTCGTGGGTCCGATCCGCCCAGGTGGGCGACCTGTTGCAGTTTCTCGGCCCGTCCGGCTCGTACCTGCCCGACCCGGAGGCCGACTGGTACCTGCTCGTCGGCGACGAGACCGTGTTGCCGGCGATCGCCGCATCGCTGCCGCACATTCCGGCCGGGCGTCCGGTGGTGGCGGTCGTCCTGGTCGAGGGCACCGAGTGTGAACTCGACCTCAACCTCAACTTCGAAGCGGACCTGACGACGATCTGGTTGCACCGCGACCCGGAGGCGCACGACCACGATCAGCAACTCCGAGCCTTGGAGGACCTGACCTTTCCGGAGGGGCGTGTGGATGGCTTCGTGCACGGCGAGGCCAGCGAGACTCGGGCGGTGCGCCGCCACCTGCTCGCCGACCGCCACGTGCCCAAAGAGCACCTGTCGGCCTCGCCCTACTGGCGATGTCGCTTCACCGACGAGGATTGGCGCCAGGTGAAGAAGGCCTGGGTGGCCGAGATGGAGGCCGACGTCTGAGCATCGTTCCGGCTGCTGTGGTCGGCCATGAGCGCTTGGGAGGGCGCAAGCGGCGCCTGTTGTGATCGGCTTGTTCTCAAAGGTTAGGTGCGCTTAACATTGACCCATCGACGATCTCGGGGGGTCACCGGCGCCTCGTGCTAGGAGGAACAACCGATGAGTTCATGCGACCACGACGGAGCCCCGACCTCGGACCGGACCTTGGATGCCCTGAGAACGACCGCTGCGATTCTCGCCTCGGTCCCTCACGTGTCCGCCCGGGTGCGCACCGCCAGGGGGGTCGTGGTCGACGTTCGTTGGCCACCGTTCCCGGAGCTCGGGCATTCCGCCATGGCCGTCTGCACGTTTCGCCGGGCGGTGGCCAAGGCGACCCAGCTTCGACGGGAGGGCAAGGTGATCGCCATGTTGGGTGTCGGAGGCTCCGAACAGCCCAGGATCGACATTGGGTCGAGCGTTGCCGGCTCCGTGATGCCGGGCGGGATCCTCCGGGTGGAGTGCGAGGACTTCTGGCGTCACGTGGTGGCGGCGCCAGTGGGCGAGGCCATGGCGGTCCATGCACTCGATTCGCTCGACTCCTGCGCCGACGTCATCATGCGCCACGACGCCGAGCTGGATGTCACGGTGCTGCAGTTGCTGACGCCGGCAGGGGATACCGCCGCGTCGGCCGTCGCAGTCGATGCGTTGATCGACGCCGTCGCCGCCATCGGCGTGGCGGATCTCGAAGCCCGGCTCGGCCGTCCGGACCCGGCCTCAGCGCGACAGTAACGACACCCACGGTGCAACTGGGTGCGTTTAGTTCGTACAGGGTGAAGTAAAGACACCCAGACCAGGCATGGGTGTCGTTACTCCATCAAGCTGCCGGCGACGTCAGCGGCGATCTGCTCGCCCGTGACCTCCGACGTGTCGTAGGTCCAGCGGTTCGGGGGCAGACCTGGCCGGAGCGCTTCCGCCCGGTCGTAGGCGAGCCGCAGGATCGCTGGGTCCTTGGACAGGTCTCTGTTCGGATCGGCCTGAACCCGGTCGAGAGCGAGCTCGTAGGTGGTGTCCAGGACGAGCCAGTTCGGATTCGTCCCGTGAGGGAGTGCCTCGAGCAACGCATCGATTTCGCGAGGTTCGTAAAAGGGCCCATGAGCGATCACGTCGATGCCCTGGCACAGCCAGGAAGCGACGAGTTTGCCGTGCACCCGTTGAACCTGTCGGAAGCGCTCGTCGGTGATGGTGCCAAAGCCGCCGATCATCTCGACGGTGTCGTCGATGTCGACGGTCGCCACGCAGCGTCCTGCGCGTCGAAACTCTGCTGCGAGGAGTCGGGCGACGGTCGACTTGCCCGAAGCGATCGGGCCGGTGATGACGACGAGAAGTGCGATAGTGCCCAGTCTTGCCCGCCGCCCGGTGGGAGCGCTCCACCCATACTGGTGACCATGACCATCGATGGCCCTGCAGGTACCGATCACCGCTCGTTCGAACGGTTGGGGCGCCTTGGGCCGGCTGAAGCTGTGGCGTTCGACCAGGCGCACCTGTGGCACCCCTACACGTCGATCCCCGCCACCCCGGCGCCGCTGCTGGCGACCTCGGCATCGGGGTGCCGGCTCAACGTGCGCACCCCGGACGGGGAGAAACGCTCGCTCGTCGACGGCATGTCATCTTGGTGGGCGGCGGTTCACGGATACTCCCACCCCGCCCTGGTCGAAGCGGCGCGCAACCAGTTGGAGTCGATGAGCCACGTGATGTTCGGCGGGCTCACTCACGGGCCGGCGGTCGAGCTGGGACGTCGGCTGGTCGCGCTCACGCCCCCGGGGCTGGAGCGGGTGTTCTTCTCCGACTCGGGCTCGGTGGCGGTCGAAGTGGCGGTCAAGATGGCGCTGCAGCACTGGCGCTCCAAAGGGCAGCCCGACAAGAACCGACTGCTCACGTGGCGCAGCGGTTACCACGGCGACACGTTCATGGCGATGTCCGCCTGCGATCCCGATGGCGGTATGCACTCGATGTGGTCCGGGGTGGTGCCCGCCCAGCGGTTTGTCTCCGAGCCGCCGGCCGGCTTCGACGCTCCGATCGACGAGGCCTTTGTTGTCGAGATCGATCGTGCCCTTGAGACCCATCGCGACGAGCTCGCAGCGATGATCGTCGAGCCGGTCGTTCAGGGCGCCGGTGGCATGCGCTTCCACAACCCGGGCTACCTGCAGGTGTTGCGCGACCGCTGCGACCACCACGGCGTGCTGTTGATCTTTGATGAGATCGCCACCGGATTTGGGCGCACTGGGCCGATGTTCGCCGCCGAGTGGGCCAGGGTCACCCCGGACATCATGTGCGTCGGCAAGGCGCTCACCGGCGGCATGATGACCCTGGCCGCCACCCTGTGCACCGATCGGGTGGGGACGGCGATCTCGTCCGGCGAGGTGCCGGTGCTGGCCCACGGGCCCACGTTCATGGCCAACCCGCTGGCTTGCGCCACGGCCGTGGCCTCCCTCGATCTGTTGGTGTCCTCGGACTATCGCACCTCGGTGAAGCGCATCGAGGGATCGCTGTCGAACGGTTTGGCGGCGGCCGCCGACCTGCCGCAGGTGAGCGATGTGCGGGTGCTGGGCGCCATCGGCGTGATCGAGCTGGACCGCCCGGTCGACATGGGACGCGCCGCGGCAGCTGCCATCGATGCCGGCGTGTGGCTGCGGCCGTTCCGCAACCTGGTCTACGCCATGCCGCCCTACATCTGCAGCGACGACGAGATCGCTGCGATCTGCACGGCGATGCGGGCGGTGGCCGAGGCGCACCCTCCCGCCTGAGAGGCCTACGCCTGGGGTGCCGGGTGCATCACGAGCGTGCGGATGCCACCTGCCAGGATGGGCAGCCCCCATCGAAGGAGCCAACGCCATGTCCAGCCTTCCCACGCTTCCCGACGGTCTCGAGCTCACCCGCACCACCAAGGTGTTCGATAACGACACTGCCCCCGCCGGGCTGCTCAAGGCGCACCAAGTGGCCGAGGGCGTCTGGGCACGGCTCGTCATGCATTCCGGTTCGGCCGGGTTTGTCTTCGAGGACACGCCCGACGAGCTGATCACGGTTGCCGATGGCGGCAACGTGGTCATCCCGCCGCAGCGGCTCCACCACGTTGTTTTGGGAGAGCCGGCGACCTTCGTCGTCGAGTTTTACCGGCCCTCAGCCGAGGAAGAGGCGGATCGGGAGACGGTGACGTTCTCGACCGGCTTGCGCGGATCGCCGGGCCCCATCGACCCCGAATGATCGATATTCCGATCATATGATCGTATTTCCGGGCATATCTTGCTAAGTTGTGTGCATGGACCTCAGCGCACCGCTTTCGGATGTTGCTGCGGGTGTGCGCGGTCGTTTGCTCCAGCACCTCGCTCGGCTTGAGCAGCCGATCAGCCGCCGCAAGCTGGCATCGATTGCAGAAGTAGCGCCATCGAATGCCACCGAGGTGCTCGGCGAGCTCATCGTCGCCGGCATCGTCTCTGAGAGTCGAGCGGGCCGGGCTTCATTGGTGGAACTGAATCCACAACACCTCGCCGTCCCCCACGTCCTCGCTCTTGCCGGGCTTCGCGGTGAACTCATTCGGCGCCTCCGGGACCGGATGTTGACCTGGGAGAACCTTCGCGGCGCATGGCTTTTTGGTTCGGTCGCGCGGGGCGACGCGCACGCCGGATCGGATATTGATGTCTTGATCGTGGTCGATGACGTGAGAGCGGCCGGTCTCCACGACCAGTTGGCGCAGCTGCATGCCGACGTTTTGGGTTGGACCGGCAACGAGCTCCAAGTGGTTGAACACAGCGAGGAGTCGTGGGCCGAACTCGTAACAGCCAGGAACCCGCTGGTGGCCGAGATCCGTGACGATGGCGTGGTGCTTGTCAGCCGAACGCCCATCGGCATGGAGCGAGCATCGTGAGTCGTGCCAAAGGGATACGCAAGCCTTGCGATCAGACGCGCGCACGGCAGCGGCTGGTCGACGCCCGGCAGTTCTTGGAAGCTGCCGAACTGCTCGATGCCCCTGATGTGGTGGCGACCAATGCCATCCACGCGTCGATCGCTGCGGCCGACGCGATTACCTGCTCGGCGCTGGGGGAGCGGTCGGCCGATAGCGACCACGGAGCGGCGGTCGATCTGCTTCGTCAGGTCGATGCAAGCCTTGCCGCAGCGCTCAAGCGTTCACTCGACCGCAAAACGCAGGCAGCCTATGAGAGCGACGACATCAGCAATTCGGTTGCACTGAGTTGCGTGAAGTGGGCAAAGAAGCTCGTCACCGGGGCGAATCGTCGCCTCGAAACCTAGTGATCTCCGGGAAGGCTCTTGAGCCAATGGTGATCGGCGGAGGGCGGGGGAGGGGATGACGTCGGCGGTCGGCCGGTGAAGCTTGGTCGAAGCGGCGCTACGCCCTTGGGAGAAGCCACGTCGACCCGTCGGACGCTCAGCCGGTAGTCACCGGCGGAGGCCACCGTTGCCGTGATCAGCCGTCCGCCGGGCACGTCGGTGTCCACCACATCGGCCAGGTTGCGCACGGTCACAGGGTGGGCGGCGTCATCACATCGGAGGTGCTCAGGCGCCGGATCGGTATGGTCGGCGAAATGCCGACCCCCCACCTCGCAGCGTTCGACCCGTTCACCGGGCCTCCGCAGATGCACGGTGCCCGCCGGGTGGGAGTTCGGCCGGGCACCGAGCTGATCCACCCGCTCGCCGTCACCGGCGAGCGCCCGCTCCGCTTCGAGGTCGTTGGGCTGCCCGACGGGCTTACCGTGGACGGCGACGGCATCGTCAGGGGAACGGCCCCGGCACAGCCGGGCGACCATGAGCTGACGATGGCTGCGTCCAACGAGTTGGGGTCGATCGCCGAGTCGGTCACCCTCTGCGTGGGCGACACGCTGGCGCTCACCCCGCCGATGGGCTGGAACAGCTGGAACGTCTACGGCTCGGCCGTCAGCGCCGAGGTGGTGTTGGCGGTGGCCCAGGCGATGGTCGACACCGGCATGCGCGACCTTGGCTACTCCTACATCAACATCGACGACTTCTGGCACGCCGCCGGGCGTGCCGCCGACGGTCGGCCGTTGGCCAATCCCAAGACGTTCCCCGGGGGCATGGCCCCGGTGGCCGAACGGGTGCACGAGCTGGGCCTGAAGTTGGGCATCTACTCCGACGCCGCCGAGCTCACCTGCGGGGGGTGTTACGGCAGCCTCGGCCACGAACAGGTCGACGCCGAGGCCTACGCCGAGTGGGGTGTCGATCTGTTGAAGTACGACTACTGCCATGCCCCCGTCGGTCGGGACGCTGCCATTCAACGCTACGGGGCGATGGGGCGGGCGCTCGCCGGGGCCGACCGGTCGATCGTGTTCAGCGTGTGCGAATGGGGCCTGCGCCAACCGTGGCGCTGGGCGGCCGATCTTGGCGGCTCCTACTGGCGGACCACGCGCGACATTTTCGACTCGTACTCCTGGCTGCCCCTCGGCGTGCGGGGTCTCGCCGCCCGCAACGTGAAGCTCAACCGCTTCGCCCGGCCGGGCCACTGGAACGATCCCGACATGCTGCTCGTCGGAAACCGTGGTCGGGGCAAGAGCACCGGCGAGCTGCGACTTCCCAAGGGGCCCCGGCCCAAGGTGTGGAGCTTTCGCGGCATCACCGACGTGCAGGCCCACAGCCACATGACGCTGTGGTCGATGATGGCGGCGCCGTTGCTCACCTCCCACGACCTGGCTTCGACCGGCGAATTCGATCGGCGGTTGCTGACCAATCCCGAGATCCTGGCGATCAACCAGGACGAGCTGGGCGTCCAGGCGCGCAAGGTCTCGCCACGCTTCCGGCCGTGGGTGTTGGCGAAGCCGCTGGTCGACGGATCGATGGCGGTGTCGATCACCAACATGGGACGTCGGTCGCGTCGGGTGCGCGTGCCGCTCAGCCAGGTGGGCTGGCACGGCACCGCCCAGGTCCGGGACGTTTGGCGGATGCAGGACGTCGGCCGATTGGATCGCCTCGACGTGGAGCTGGGGCCCTTCGCGTCGGTGGCCTACGTCTGTCGCCGAACTGGGTGACGGCGCCGCAGCCGCAAACCTTGGGCCGACGCTTCGTCGACGGGCCGTCCGGGATAGCTTCTGGACCTGAACGATGACGGAGGATGCCTTCACACATGGACCTACGGCGCATGACCCCGTCCGGCGTCTCGGCGATGATCGACTCGGTCCGTCATCGCAACGATCCGAGCGTGCAGGCCGACCTCAACTGGGAACGCCACGGCGTCGACCTGCCCGCAGGCCTGGAGCTCCAATGGCTGGGCACGGCCGGGTTTCGTCTGGCATACGGGGGGACGACGATCGTGATCGACCCCTACCTGTCCCGGGCACCCCTCGGGGATCTGGCGCTCAACAGCGTGCTGCGCAGCGATGCGGCGAGGGTCGACCGGCTGATCCCGCATGCGGATGCGGTGCTCGTCGGCCACAGCCACTTCGACCATGCGGTCGATGTGCCGCACCTGGCCGCCGTCCACGGCTGCCCGGTGTACGGCTCGGCGTCGGTGCACCACCTGCTCGGCTTGTTCGGGTTGGCTGAGCGCTCGGTGGTCGTCGAGCCGCGCCGGCGCTACGAGGTCGGTCCATTTACCATCTCGTTCACCCCGAGCCTGCACTCGAAGCTGCTGGCGGGCCTGAAGGTGCCAAGCGACGGCGAGCTGACGTGTGACTCGCTCGACGACCTGGGCGGTCGTCAGTACCGGTGCGGCCAGGTGTGGGGGATCACGATCGAGGTCGCCGGCATCACGCTGTACCACCAGGGTTCGGCCGACCTGGCCGACGACGAGGTGACCACCGGCGATGTCGACGTGCTGCTGTGCGGGATCGCCGGCCGCATGTGGTCGCCCAACTTCACCCGCCGGATGATCACCGCATTCGACCCGTCCCTGATCGTTGCCCACCATCACGACGACTTCTTCCGTCCGGTCGACTCCGAGATGGGCTATTCCTTCAACGTCAACCTGGGTGGGTTCGTCGAGGAGGTCGCCGCTGTCGACCCCAACCTGCCGGTGCGGTTGCTCCAGCCGCTCCAAACTGTGACGGGCTCAACAGCGTAGGGGGTTGCCCTCGGGTACCCCCGGGGGTATGCTGACGAACATGTGCCAACGAGTGACGTGTTCAACATGCCAGCGCCCGACCTACGCCGGATGTGGTAGCCACATCGAGCAGGTGTTGGGCGATGTCCCCCCTGCCGATCGTTGCCAGGGCCACTCCCGAAGCGCGGGTGATCCCACCGCCAAGCGTTCTTGGTTCGGGCGCCGCGGCGCCAACGTGTAGCGGTGGACCTGCCCGAGGAAGTCGTTGACGACCTACGGAAGCGCCTTCGCCGCATCGGTGGGCAGATCGAGGGTATCGAGCGCATGCTCGACGACGGCCGGGAGTGTCGCGACCTCGTCACCCAGATCTCTGCCGCCAACCGGGCGTTGGAGCGGACCGGGTTTCGCTTGGTCAGCGCCGGGATGACCTACTGCATCTCCAACCCCGAGGCCGCCGAGGCTGACGGCTATCCGATCGACGAGGTCGAGAAGATGTTCCTGCGCCTGGCCTGAACGGTCGGTCTACGCCTGAGGCGGTTCCTTGAGCTGAGCCTGCATGGCCTGCTCGGCCTCAAACTTCTTCTTGCGCCACGGAGCGATGCCATCGACCTCGGCATCGAGCGAGAGGCTCAGCACGGTTCGCACGACGACGAGCACGCCCAGGGTGACCACGCTCTCGACCGTGCTCTCCACTGCCACGGTCTTGATCACGTCGGCGGCGACCAGCACCTCGAGGCTCAACAGCAGGGTGCGACCCAGGCGGATCCGGCTCTGCTCGTAGGCCGGCTGCTTGCGGATCAGCGCAACGACGGTGGTCCATGCAACCAGCACGGCCCCGACGATCAGGATGCCCACCCCAACCAGCTCGAAGGCTTGGGCAACCTTCGACATCCCCTCGGTGAACTCCATCGCGTCTCCTTCGTAGGCTTACGTGCTCGCCCACGTCGAGGTCGACGTGGTGGTCGGGTCGCTTCGGACGGCGCTGCCACGCCGCCGCAGAAGCTCAGGCGCTGGCGGCTCCATCGATCTCCAGGGTGGTTCCGCTGACGCTGGCGGCCTCGTCCGAGGCCAGGTAGGCGACGGCGGCGGCCACCTCCACGGCTTCGACCAGTCCCCCCATGGGTGACATCGAGCGCTGGAGCAGCGTCATGTCGGCGTCCTCGGGCAGGTGGTAGTCGCTGAGGAACGGGGTGTTGACCGCACCTGGGCACACGGCATTCACTCGCACGCCCGTCGACGCCAGCTCGACCGCCATCGACTTGGTCAGCGCGATGACGCCGCCCTTCGATGCCGAGTAGGCCGCGTTGTAGGGGGTGCCTCGAATGCCCGACAGCGACGCCATGTTGACGATCGCGCCGGTCGTCTCGAGCAGGGCCGGCAGCGCGGCCTGGGAGAGGAAGAATGTGCCGGTGAGGTTCACCTCGATCAGCTTGCGCCATTCCTGCGGGGTGACGTCCTCGATCCGGTTGCCCGCCCCGATGCCGGCCACGTTGACGAGGATGTCCAACTGCGCGTGCCGCTCGAGCGTCTCAGCGATTGCCGCAGCGCAGGATTCGGGGTCGGTGACGTCGCAGATGACGCCGTCCTCGATCTCGGCGATGTCGGCGGCCACGACGGTGGCGCCCTCCTCGACGAGGCGATCAACGACAGCAGCGCCGATGCCGCTGGCGGCTCCCGAGACCAACGCAACCTTGTTCTCCAACCGTTCCATGTGAGTGATCCTGCCTTCAGGGTTCGAACGTGAGGTGATGTCCGAGGGTACCGGTGAGCCCGACGAACATCTCGCGAGTGTCGAAGCGCCATCGCTCGTCTACCCGGTGGAACGTGTCGTGATAGCGGCCGGTGATGATCGCCTGCAGTGGCAGCCCGTCGCTGGCCTGAAACACCGTGTAGTACGAACGTGCCTTGGCGGTGGCCTGGTCCCCGGCGACGGTCACCGCCACGTTGGTGGTGACGTGGTGGGTGCGGGGCGTGCCGTCTGGATGAATGCGCACCGCAGCCTCGTACATGACGCGCACCTGCTCGGAGCCCTCGTAGACCACGCCTGGGGCTGCCTGGATACGGCCGTCGGAGAACAGAGCGGCCACGCTGTCCAGGTCGCCCAGATCGAATCGCTCCGCATACGCATAGATCAGGTTCTCGATCTCACGCTCACTGTTCCCCACGGCACCGGATGATACTGATGCCCCATGGCGACCGACTTCTCAGGCCGGTCCGGTCACCAGCTCGTAGCTGATTTTAAGTCGGCGGTAGGTCGGCTCGGCCCGCTCGTCGCGGGTGAGAAGGATTCGCTCATCGGCGTGAGCAGCCAAGGCAACCAGGCCGTCGTACACCGCACCACCAGCGATCCCGAAACCCGCAAAGTGGTCGAGTATCTCAAGCTGGCTCTGGGTCGGCGCTGGGCACGAGTTCGGAAAGTTGTGCAGGACCACGCGTCCTGCCGACTGTGCACTGAGCCGTGCAGGCCCCGGCAACCGGGTGAGTACCGAGTAGGTCTCGATCGCAGCGTGTCCGGCCAGCGCAGGTTCACGCCTCCGAACAAGATCGACACACCATGAGTGATGGGCGTGGGTGGTGTCGAGCGCTGGAACCGCGACGCTCGTGTCGCAAGCGAATCGCAGGGTTCCGGTCACCGCTGCATTGCGTCCCGAAGTCGGTTGATCACTTCGTCCGTCACTGGCTCATGGTCGCCCTCGGGCGCCAGGAGCACCAGGAAGCCGTCACGTTCTTCAATACGACGCTCCCTTGACACCACAGGCTCCATGCGGATGCCGACGCCATCTTCGTGGATCGTCAACTTCGAATCGGGTCCAATTCCGAACGCCGTGCGCAGCTGCTTGGGGATGACGACTCGACCGACCTTGTCGACTGTTACTTCCATGGCCGCAAGGCTACCCACCATTGGGAATCGATTCCCATCATCGCTGGGTAATCCTGGATTCCTTCTCGATGGTGATGTATGTCGCCCTCGATGGGTTCGCCTCGCGCGTCCTAGCCGCGGGGAACGTCGATCCAGGGGACGTCCTTGTCGGTCCGGGGCTCGCCGGGGAGGCCGAGCACCTGCTCGCCGAGGATGTTCTTCATGATCTCGGTGGTGCCACCCTCGATCGTGTTGGCCCGCGCCCGCAGGAAGGCGTGCCCGGCGGTGCCGCCGGTGAGGGCCGCAATCGTGGGACGCCGGAAGGTGAAGTCGTAGTCGATCTGGCCGGCGGGGCCCATCACATCGAGCACCGCCTCGGAGATGTCCTGGTTCAAGATGGCGCCGACCGCCTTGCCCACCGATCCCTCGGGGCCGGGGTTGCCGGACTTGGCCGCCTGGGCGGCGCGCTGGTTGGTCAGGCGCAGCACCTCGGAGCGGACGTACAGCGCCATCACGTCGTCGCGAACGCCGGGGGCGAGCGTGTCGGCGTTGGCCGTGTAGGCGCTGACCAGCTCGGCGATCGGGCCGCTGCCTGGCTTGGGCGCATTGCCCCCGCCGCCGCTTCCGCCGATGGCGGTGCGCTCGTTCATCAGGGTGGTCAGCGCAGCCCGCCAGCCCTCGCCCTCGGCGCCGATGCGGTCGGCGTCGGGCACCCGCACGTCGGTCATGTAGACCTCGTTGAACTCGGCCTCGCCGGTGATCTGTCGCAGCGGCCGCACGTCCACACCCGGCGCCTTCATGTCGAGGGCGAAGTAGGTCATGCCGCGGTGCTTTCGGGCCTGGGGGTCGGTGCGGGCGACCAGCATGCCCCAGTCGGCGATGTGGGCGAGGGTGTTCCACACCTTCTGGCCGTTGATCAGCCACTCGTCGCCGTCCTTGATCGCCTTGGTGCCCAGACCGGCGAAGTCCGACCCGGCGCCGGGCTCGGAGAACAGCTGGCACCACTTCTCCTCGCCGGTAAACATCGGGCGCAGGAAGCGCTGCTTCACGTCGTCTGATCCGTGGGTGAGGATCGTCGGCGCTGCCAGGGCGATGAAGAACTGGGACAGATCCATTGGTGGCGCGCCGGCCTCGGACAGTCGCCGGTTGACGTTCTGCTGCAGCTGGGGTGCCACACCCAGCCCGCCGTTGCCCTGCGGATACTGCACCCAGGCCAGCCCGGCATCGAACTGGTGCCCCCGGAACTCCTCGTAGCCCTCGGTCGTCGGGTCGTGCTCGGCCAACAGGGCGTCGAGTACGGCTTCAACCTTGGCTGCGTCAGCGTTTGTCATGGCTGACAGTATTCCAGGGCAATCAACAGCGTGCCCCGTGGAGTGGGTTCACGAATCATCGCAGGTGTTAGGCGGCGCCGGTGACCACTCTGGCGTCAGGGCTGGAGGTCGCCCCGCTCTGCCAGCCCGTCGAGCAGCATGTGGAAGTACATCAGCCCGGCGTAGGGGGCCCATGGCTCCATCAGGGTCAGGATCTGCTCCCGGTCGGGTGGGTTGGTGAGGGTAAAGAATCGCTGCAGCTTGTTGCGAGCACCGATATCGTCGGCGGGGAAGACGTCGATGTTGCCGAGACCCCGCAGCAAGGCGTATTCGGCCGACCATCGTCCGATCCCGCGGAGGCCGGTCAGCATCCCGGTTGCGGTTTTCCGGTCGGCCGACGCCAACAGGGTCTCGTCGATGGCGCCCGCAAGCACGGCGTCAGCGCTGTCCATGATGTATTCCGCCTTGCGCATGCTGAAGCCCAGCTGGCGGAGGTCGTGCACCGATTCGCCGAGAACGGCGGCCGGTTCGGGGAACGTGACCATGCCATGGTCGTCGTCCGGACGCACCCCGAACCGTTCGGAGATGCGGTTGAGTAGCTCGATGCCCACCTCCAGGGACAGCTGCTGGTTGGCGACCGCATTGACGAGGGCCTCGAACAGCGTGGGAAACCTGGGTGGCTTCACCCCGCGCATGCGTTCCGCCAGCGGTCCGACCAGGGCATCTTCGTCGGCCAGGGCGTAGAAACCGCTGAGGTCGACGTCCAGCCCCAGCAGGCGGGTCAGCTGCGCCTCGACCGACTGCCGTTCGTCGACCGTGAGGGCACCGGCGGTCAGGTTGCGGACGATCAACAGGGGGTCATCGGGATCGTCGCGCTGTTCAACCTCGACGGTGACCGCCCGATCTCCGACGTGCAGTGCCCGTCGGTAGGTGCCCTCCCAGCGGTCGACCAGGTTCTTGCCCCGCCGCCGCAGCGCCCACACTGTGAGATCCAGGCGAAAGGGCGGGCGTGGACGCAGCAGGATCTCGTCGTCGCCCCCAGTGGCACGGGCTTGAGCGTCGATTCTGCCCCCTGCGGTTTGCCGTTTGACGTCACGGGTACAAATGGACTCCACAAGATATGCGAGGAGTGAGATGTCGAACGACGCCAAGGTGAGCAAGAACATCGTTGAAGTACTCGAGGACGGAAAAAAGGGGTTCGACCACGCTGCTGACAAGCTGGCCGAGTCCAACCGGGCCGACCTGGCACCCATGTTCCGTGAGTTCTCGGAGCAGCGGGCCGGTTTCGCAGCTGAACTCACGACGATGGCTGCTGCCTACGGCGACGAGATCGACGAGCACGGCTCGGTCAAGGGCACGATCCACCGCGGCTGGATGGCCGTCAAGGACGCACTGTCCGGCTCCGACCCCGACGGCATTCTCGATGCCGCCGAGCAAGGCGAGGACCACGCTGTCGATTCCTACAAGAAGGCGCTCGACGAGGACATCTCGCCAGAGCTGAAGGACGTCCTCCGTCGCCAGATGGGCACGGTGCAGGCCACGCACGACCAGGTGAAGGCGCTGCGCAACGCGACCGACTGAGTCCAGCTTCACGCTGTACCTGATGGGCCTTTACCCGAGAGCGAGGCTCCCGGGTGAGGGCCCATCGTCGCGTCCGGCCTGCGAGTCAGCGGTGACCTCGGACGGTGAGTTCGCCGATGCCGGTGCCGTCTCCAAGTCGGCCCAGGTGCACGCCGGCAGCGTCGCACATCTTCGTGAGCTGCTGGCGGCTGACCATCGGTACGTGTTCACGCTGATTCACAAGTTCGGCCTCGACCGGACCGCCGGTGTGACGACCATGCCGGTGCTGTCGGATCGATCCGACGTGATCGTGATCACCGACGAGGCCCACCGCAGCCAGTACGACACGCTGGCGCTCAACATGCGCCGGGCGCTGCCCAACGCCTCGTTTATGGGGTTCACCGGCACGCCGCTGATCGACGGCGAGGAGCTGACCCGGGAGCAGTTCGGCGATTACGTGTCGATCTACAACTTCAGCGATGCCATCGAGGACGGCGCCACGGTGCCGCTCTACTACGAGAACCGCATCCCCGAGATTCAGCTGACCAACGAGAACTTCGCCGACGAACTGGGCGAACTGCTCGAGGATGCCGAGCTCGACGAGGAGGCCGAGGGGCAGCTGGCTCGAAGGTTCAGCACCGAATACACGCTGCTGACCCGGCCCGACCGGCTGCGCAAGATCGCCGAGGACCTGGTGCGCCACTTCGTCGGCCGGCGGTTTGCCGGCAAGGCGATGTACGTTGGGCTCGACAAGGCGGCGGCGGTCCGTATGTACGACTACGTCAGCGAGGCGTGGGCCGAACATCTGGCCGAGCTGCGCATCGAGCACGATGCGCTGCCTGTGTTGGAACGGCCGTGGCTGGCCAGCCGCATCGAGTTGATGGAAACCACCGACATGGCGGTCGTCGTCAGCCAGGCCCAGAACGAGATCGCCCACATGGAGGCGGTGGGGCTGGACATCAAGCCCCACCGGGCCCGCATGATCTCCGAGGATCTCGCCGCCAAGTTCAAGGCCACCGACGACCCGCTGCGCATCGTGTTTGTGTGCGCCATGTGGATGACCGGGTTCGATGCCCCGGCCGTGTCGATGATCTACCTCGACCGGCCCATGCGTAACCACACGCTGATGCAGACGATTGCCCGGGCCAACCGGGTGTTCCCCGACAAGGACAACGGGATGATCGTCGATTACATCGGCGTGTTCCGCAACCTGGAGAAGGCGCTCGCGATCTACGGGGCGGCCAACGTCGAGGCCCGCGTGGACTCGCCCATCCAGAACGTTGAGGCGCTGGGGTCCAGCTGGGTCTGGCTATCGACAAGGTCATTGAGCTGTGTGCCTCCCGTAATGTGGATGTCGTGGCGCTGAGGGAGGCGTCCGGGTTCGAGTTCATCCCGCTGCGTGATGACGCGGTGAACAAGTTGCTGGTGGACGAGATCACGAAGGCCTCGTTTCTGGCGTCGGCACGGCTGGCCCGCAAGCTGTTCAAGGCGCTGCTGCCCGACCCTGCGGCGGCCGCCCACCAGGGCACGATCGCTGCGATCCGGACGGTTGCCGAGCGGATCACCGACCTGTCCCGTCCGACCGGTCCTGACCTCAGCGACGTCACCGACGCGGTCGATGAGTTGCTGGATCGGTCGGTGGGCGCCGAGGAGTACGTGATCCGAGCTGCTGCCGAGGGGAGCGAGCCCGACCCGCTGATCGACCTCTCCAAGATCGACTTCGACTCACTCGCCGCAGCGTTCGCCGGCCGCAAACGGGCCGAGACCGACCGGCTGGCAGCATTGTTGAAGGAGCGGGCCACTGCGGCGGCCACTCGTAAACCGACCCGCCAGGACCTGGTGGAGCGCATCGAGGAGCTGATCGCCCAGTTCAACGCGGGCAGCCTCAACATCGACGAGTACCTCCGACGGCTCGTCTCGCTCAACAACACGCTGTCGGACGAGGAACGCCGGACCATTACCGAAGGGCTCGACGAACAATCGCTGGCAGTCTTCGACCTGCTCACCACGCCCGAGCCGGAGCTGACCGACGCCGAGCGAGCGTCGGTGAAGGAGAGCGCCAAGGAGCTGCTGGCGGAACTACACGAGTGGCTGGTGTTCGACTGGCGACGGAAGACCGAGACGATGGCCGGCGTGCGCACCACGATCAAGAGCGTGCTCGACGACGGGCTGCCGGACGACCCATATCCATCCGAACTTTTCGACACCAAGGTCGACGCCGTCTTCAACCACATCGTCTCGTCGTACGCCGGAGACGGAGCCAGCGTGTACAGCGACGGCGCCGCGGCGCCGTCCGGCAGCACGGCCACGCTACAACAAGGCGATGGAGGACTCGGTGGTGAAGACCGTGGCGGGCTTCCTCAACACCGATGGCGGCACGCTGCTGATCGGGGTCGGGCCCGACCTCAAGACCGTTGGCCTCGACCAGGATTACGAGAAGGTGAAGCCCAAGAATGGCGACGGCTTCGTCAACCGGTTGACCACCCACCTCATCAACGCGATTGGCAATGTCCCGGTGTCGCGAACGCGGGCACGGATCGTTGTGCGCGAGGGCCGGGAGATCTGCCGGGTCGATGTTGCTGCGATGCCCGATGGTGTGCGCGCGAAGACAAGTAAGGCCGACAGCGTGTTCTTCGCGCGATTGAACAACTCCACCCGTGCCCTCCCAGAAGTCGACGTGGCCAGCTACCTGGCCACCCGTCCGAGCCATCTCATGACCGGGCTGACCGCAGGTTGCCCAGGCGCTCCGATTCCCGACGCCAAAAATCGGCAGATGGTCCAATTGGAACGCAATGCCCTCTTGCGGAGACTTGGGCGGCGGAGGCCAGGGGCCGATGCCACTCGTAGGCCAGTGCCGCTCGGAGCTCGGCCTCGGTCAAACAGAAGTCTTCTGCGACGACATCGATCTCTTCGCCAGCGTCGACCAGTTCAGCGAGATTCTCGGTGCGAATGCCGGACACATGCGGAGCACCGAATGCCACGTCCGGCTGGATCGCAACCGGTGACTCGCGTCCGTTGGGCGAGATTCGAATTGCAGGGCCGTCTCCGTCCGCGAAGTCGACCTTGCTGAGGAAGTCCTCGGCAATTGTCGACAGGCCAAGCTGGCCGTCGGGCTCGGTGACGACCAACCACGCGCGGTGACTGAGCTGGCTGTCGTCCTGGATCTTCAACGCCAGCTTCTTTCCAGGAGCAACGAACGGCTTCTTGTGGGCCAACGGGTAGCTGAGGTTGAGCTCCTCTCGAAGCCGTTCAATTAAGCGCCGGATATCCGCCATGGGAACGTCGTGGACTCGGCGGTATTGCCGCACATACCAGCACTCGACGAACTCACCCCAGGTGAGGTTGGGGCTTCCGGTCGGTGCGGTTCGCACGACGGGCTCATACTTCACGCCCTTTCGTGTGCCACCTTCCAACCAATAGCCGAGCGTTGTCTTGGGCATCCTGAGGTAATCAGCGGCCAACGCCACGCTGTACAGCGGGAGATCCAAGG
This sequence comes from Candidatus Neomicrothrix sp., assembly GCF_035329545.1. NCBI lineage: Bacteria > Bacillati > Actinomycetota > Acidimicrobiia > Acidimicrobiales > Microthrixaceae > Candidatus Neomicrothrix > Candidatus Neomicrothrix sp. The sequence continues at coordinate 102,972 of NZ_DAOLGP010000007.1, read as the reverse complement.
TGGAGAGTTCGCTCATCAGGTTTGAGAGTACAGCGGTCGACGGGTGTGGGAGCGCCACTTTTTGCTCGGTGCGGTAGTGCGTGACCGACCCGGCCTTCAGGGTGAGCCAGTGGGTCAAGACGCTGTCGAGTGCAGGATGCGCTCGATCTCGGTGATCGCCCGGGCGGTGCCGTCCTCCTTGGAGATCAGCTCGGAGAATGCTTGTGCTCTCTCGAAGTATCCGTTGGCGGGGTCGAGGACTGCTGCCACGGCCGCTGCCAGATCGCGGTCCTTGCGCACCCAGGCGCCCGTGCCGAGTTCCCGTTGGCGACGCCCGTGCGCGACCTGGTCGTAGAGGCAGGGGACCACCACGGACGGGACGCCTGCGAGGAGCGCGAGGCTGTTCGTTCCGTGAGCACCGGAGTGAACGATGGCCTTGGATCGACCCAGCAGCGGGGCGAGCGGGATGAACGGATGAACGAGGTGCTGGGGACCGGCGCGTTCGGTGAGATGCGCAGCGAGCGCGTCGTTCGACGCAAGGACCACCGCTCGTTCCTGGAGGGAATCGAGTGCGGCGAGAGCCTGGTCGAAGACCTGCGAATTCGCCGATGCGGCACTGGTACCCAGGGTCACCACGACGGGAGCGTCACCCGCGTCGAGAAACTCGGTTACCTCGCTGTCGAGCCGTCCCCCATCCGGCCCCTCCCACGGGGTGAACCCGAACATCTTGTAGTTGTCGGGCCAGTCGGGTCGGGGCGGGTAGTAGGCGGGGGGAACCAGAGCCAGGTTGGCCAGCGGCGACAACCGGGCGTCCATCACGTTCCAATCCTCGTTGCTCAACCCGAGTTGCTTTCGGAACGCCCGAAAACCCTTGGCGCCGAACATGGGGTCCAACAGTCGGGACCTGGCTCCACGAATCAACAGGCGGTTGACGCGGCGGCCCAGGTAGGGCAGCGAGCTGATCGGGTCGTACTCGGACAACATGATCATGGGGAACAGATCCCCAACCACCAGCGGTACGTCGTGGACTTCGGCGACCATCGACCCGGTCACAGCGGCCGCCGGATGCGAAACCAACAGATCGGCGTCCGCCACCTCCGCCTCCAGCGCCGCGTAAAGTTGCGGCAGGTACGGGATGGTGAGTTCACCAAAGTAGAGGCGCAACATGAGGCCACCACCGAAACGTTTGCCCCATCGCGCCACGTACTCAGCGTGCTGGTCGAGCAGCTTCGGCCCGTAGTCCGTACCCGAGGACGCACATCGGAATGGCTCGGATGCGAAAAGCGTGTGGTATTCCTCCGGCGCAACGAAGACCACGTCGTGGCCCCCTCGAGCGAGGCCTGAGGCGATCGGAACGTACGGAAAGACGTCGCCCCGGTACGCCATCGAATACACCACGATCTTCGTCATGGCCTGTCAGCCTTTCACGGGTTTCATCGCAGTGAGCCGACATGAATACAAGTGTTGAGGTCAAGACAGCGAGCTCGATGGCGAAGGGCAGCTTCATCCGTCCAGCGGTACCTTCCGGGTTAGAGGTCACTCGGACGGGTAGCGGTCACGCTTCGGGCGACGGCCCCGAGCGTGATGGTTCCGGTGGGCGCTCCGAGCTGCGTGTACATGCGATCGCGGAGCAGGGTCTGTTGCCGGGTTGGAAGAGCGGTGCAGTAGGCGCCTGCGGGGCCGATGCCCGCTTGGAACCCGGCCCAGACCTCGTCGAAATCGCGATAGGTGCTGCGTACTTCGATCGTGGTCTCGTTGATGTCGGTGAGCTCGGCCGCGGCGAAGAGTGCGGCGATCTCGCCTGGACGACCCAAGCGGAGGGTGCGGATGGTGTCGTGCACGTCTGGATCGAATTCGAGCGCAGCGTCCCAGAACGCTCCCAGCATCTCCATGCCGTGATCTGCGTCCCAGACACATGCGCCGATCATGCCTCCCGGACGCACGACCCGATGCAGTTCGGAGCTTGCAGCCTGGGAATCACCCACGAAGTGAAGGACCAGCTGGGTGGCGGCAACATCGAAGTGGGCATCGGGAAACGGAATGGCCTCAGCCCGACCCTGATGGACGTCGACGCCGGGGTTGCGAGCGGCGCACTCAGCGACGAAACCGGGCGAGGGGTCGCAGGCTGAGACCGCTGACGCGCCAAGGGCTGCGACGAGCGCAGCGGTCAGCGCACCCGGGCCGCAACCGACGTCGAGGGCCCGCTGACCCGGCTTCAGGGCCAACGTTGCGATGAACTTGGGCGCCAGTACGGCGGAGTAGCGGCCCATGAAGGCGTCGTAGGAGGCGCCGGTGGCCTGGAACATGTGAGGACCGTCGCCTGGTTTCATGGGAAGCCGCTCCTTCATCGAGACGCGTCCCGACCGCTGTCAGTGTACGGCCGTCGGGTTGCCGGCTCGGGCTCCCTTAACCTTCGTCACGACGGCGACGATGAGAAAGCCGACCGCCAGGCCGATGAGCGCGGATGCCAAGGTGTTGACCAGCCACGACAGCACCCCGCCGATGCCGGCGACGTTGCCGGCCGGCTCCTCCAGCGAGTGCACGAACTCATACGGGGCGTGCCAGCCCAACTCGTCGCTGCCGACCAGCAGGATGTGTCCGCCTACCCAGATCATGGCGGCGATGCCGACGGTCGACAGGACGGCCAGCAGCTTCGGCATGGCGTTGACCAACCCCCGACCGACCTTTTGCGAGACGCTGCCCGAGCGCTGGGCCAGGCTCAGGCCCACGTCGTCCATCTTCACGATCAGCGCCACGACGCCGTACACCAATAGTGTGATCACCACGGCGACGATGGCCATGATGATTGCCCGTGACACGAAGCCTTCGTCGATCACTTCCTTGAGGGCAATCACCATGATCTCGGCCGAGAGGATGAAGTCGGTCCGGACGGCGCTCTTGACCGTCTTCTCCTCGATCTCGCGGCCGGATGCCGTCACCACGACATCAAGGTCGGGCATCTCGTCGTGACCGTCGGAGTGGGCACTGAAGCGGTGATGAATCTTCTCGGCGCCCTCGAACGCCAGGTAGGCGCCGCCGAACATGAGGATGATCTCGACGAGGATCGGGACGAACTCGCTGAGCACCAGCGCCGCCGGGAGGATGATCAGCAGCTTGTTTCGCAGCGAACCGGTGGCGATCTTCTTGATGACCGGCAGCTCCCGCTCGGCGGCCAGCCCCTGGACGTAGGCCGGGGTGACCGCCGTGTCGTCCACCACGACACCGGCGGCCTTGGCACTCGCCCGGCCGGCTGCAGCGCCGACGTCATCGATCGATGCTGCGGCCAGCTTGGCCAGCGCTGCGATGTCGTCGAGGAGCCCAAACAGGCCACCGCTCATGTGATCTCCTCACCGCTGGGTGGCGGCCGTCTCCGTCGTTGGTGTGCTGCGCATTCTGTCCGATTCTCGCGGCCCCGGGAACATACGCTCACCGTCCGAGTCAGACTGAGGTTGTTGCAGGAGTAACGAGCAGGGGGCGATTGGACGATGCCGTACAACGACACGCGGGTGATTCACGACGCGGACGCGCACATCATGGAGACACCGACGTGGCTCGGTGACTACGCCGACCCGAAAATTCGCAGCCGGATCGAGCCGCTGAGCTATCCGGGCGGCAACGAGCTGCGCCAGACCGGGGACCCGGCGGATCAGCAACGCGACCTTGGGGAGGCGTTCGAGCGGCTGGCCGAGCGGCATGCGTCCGATGGGTACCGCGCCGATGAGCAGGCCGAGGTAATGGCCCGCAAGAACTTCGCCGCAACCGGCTCGTTCATCGCCGACGATCGGCCACGGGCCCTCGACCTGTTGGGCTTTTCCAGCCAGCTGGTGTTCAACACGTTTCACAATCGTCGCCTCCACGACTGGGAGCACGGCGCCGACCTCGACTTGGCCTACGGCGCAGCCCGGGCACACAACCGGGGGATGACCGAGTTCTGCTCGGTCGATCCTCGGCTGCTGCCCACCTGTTACGTCCCGCTCGCCGACTTCGACCGAGCGGAGGCAATGGCCGCCGAGGCGATCGACGCCGGCGCCGCGGCGCTGCTGGTGGCGTCGGGCTGTCCGTCGGGACACTCGCCCAGCCACACCGGGCTCGATCCGGTGTGGGCCCAGGCCGAGGAGGCGGGCATCCCGATCGTGTTCCATGTCGGCGGCACCGGCGACCTGATCGACCCGAACTACTTCAACAACGGCCTACCGGTGCCACCCGACTTTCACGGCGGCGAGGAGAACTTCCGCTCGGTCGACTACCTGGGCATTCCCCACCCACCGGCCCAGAGCATCGCCACGATGATCTTCGACGGGGTATTCGAGCGTTTTAGCGAGCTGAGGGTGGGCGTGATCGAGCAGGGCGCCATCTGGGTGCCGTCGTGGACCCGGCAAATGGAGTCGGCGTTCGAGGCGTTCGCTCGCCACGAGGAACGGCTACGGGCCTTGTCGCTGCGGCCGACCGAGTACGTCACCCGGCAGATGCGCTTCACGCCGTACCCCACCGAGGACGTCGGCTGGATCGTCGAACAGTCGGGCCCGGAGGTATGTATGTTCTCCTCCGACTACCCGCACGTCGAGGGCGGCCGGCGGCCGATCGAACGTTTCGAGGCGTCGCTGGGCGACGCACCGGAGGCCGTTCGGGACCGGTTCTATCGGGCCAACTTCGCCGACCTGATGGGCACAGCGCTGTCCTGAGTTCATCTGTGACACCCGCCCCTTGGCCCCAAGCTCAACTGGACAGACTGTTTGTGTCAACGCTGATCTACCTCTACGGGCCACCGGCGTCCGGCAAGCTCACGATCGCTGAGCGCGTCGCGGAAAGGGCCGGTGCGAGACTGTTCCACAATCACCTCACGGTTGACGCGGCGCGTGCGGTCTTCGGGTTTCGATCCGACCCGTTCGATCGCGTGGTCCAGCGCTTCTGCCTGGACGTGTTCGCCACAGTGGCGTCGGCCGGCATCGACCTGGTGTTCACCAACAGTTCGGCGTGGGGCGGACGGATGCGCGCCAGCGGTTCGCCGCCTTCGCCGAGGATGCTGCGAACGTCGTGGACGCTCAAGGTGGGCAGACCTTCTTCGTCCGGGTTGACGCCCCGCCGGAAGAACTCGAACGACGCCTCGCCAACGAATCCCGCAGGCGACACCACAAGCTGACCCATATCGCTCGGCTGAGGGAACTGATGTCGAGTCACGACCCTTCGTCGCTCCACCTGGCAGATCTGATCGTAGATACCGCTCGACTCTCTCCCGATGAAGCCGCTGATCTGATCGTGGCATCCTCACCAGGTCTTGAGCGGCTGATCAACTGACGCGTGTGCCAACTTGGACATCGAGCGGAGCGACACAACCGGATGTCAGCGCAATGAGACGTTGAGCGGCTCGGCGTCACCCGATTGGGGTGATTGGAGCAAACGCTCAAGAAATCCGGCCCGATGTCGGCTGAGGGGTGGTATTTTCGCCCGATGACCACCATGGCGGAGAAGACCAGTTCACCGGCTGAGCGGAGGGAGCGGGGGCGCAAGCTGCGCAAGGAGGCTCCACGCTCAACGATGGCGGACTGGACCCCGCCGACCGACCGGCGGCCGGCGGTGGAGATCCTCGCCGAACAGGAGACCACCCGGGTGCCGGAGTTGGTCCCCATCCGTCACGAGCGCATGGTGGTGTCGCCATTTACCTTCTACCGGGGCGCAGCCGCCGTCTTCGCCGCCGACGTAGCGGGAACACCGAACTCCGGTCTCAACGTGCAGTTGTGCGGCGATGCCCACCTCACCAACTTCGGTGTCTTCACGTCGCCCGAACGCAACCTGGTCTTCGACATCAACGACTTCGACGAGACCAATCCCGGCCCGTTTGAATGGGACCTGCAGCGCCTGGCCGCCAGCTTCGAAGTTGCGGGCCGGGCAAACGGCTTTCCTGAGGCGAAACGGCATCGAATTCTGGAGCACCTGGGGCGGACTTTCTGCTCGTCGATCGCCGAGATGGCCGCCTCGGGCTATTTGGACGTCTGGTACGACCACCTGACGATGGACGAAGCGAACGCACGGTGGGGTTCGAAGCTCAGCCCGGAAGCGATGAAGAACCTCGCACGTCTGCTGCGCAAGGCCCGATCGAAGAACAACCTCCGAGCATTCTCAAAACTGGTGACCGTCGTCGACGGGGTGCCGCGCTTCGCCAGCGATCCACCGCTGTTCGAGCGGGTCGAGGAGGTGCTGGCCGACGCTGAGTATGACCAGGTGGTCGACGTCGTCACCAAGGCCTTTGAGTCCTATCGGGATTCCCTCCAAACCGACCGGCGGCTGTTGCTGGATCGTTACCGCTTCGTCGACCTGGCTCGAAAGGTGGTTGGCGTCGGCAGCGTTGGCACCAGGTGCTGGGTGGCGTTGATGATGGGTCGCGACGACGATGATCCCTTGATGCTGCAGGTGAAGGAGGCCGAGGCTTCAGTGCTCGAAGCCCACACCGAAGCCAGCGAGTGGTCGACCAACGGCCAGCGGGTGGTGGAAGGTCAGCGCATGATTCAATCTGCGAGCGATGTCTTCCTGGGCTGGACCCGGTCGCAGGGCGTCGACGGACGTACCCACGACTACTACTTTCGCCAGTTGTGGGACGGCAAGGGTTCGGCCGACATCGACTCGATGCAGCCCGAACAGATGGAGGTGTACGCCAAAATGTGCGCCCACACCCTGGCCCGTGCTCACGCTCGCACCGGTGACGCCGCTGCCATGTCCGGTTACCTGGGGGGTGGCAAGACGATCGCCCGCCACCTCGCCCAATTCGCGTCCAACTACGCCGACCTGAACGCGGCCGACTACACCGCCTTTGCGGCAGCAGTCGGCCGCTAGCGGGCAGGCGTCAGGGGTGTGGGTCTCCCGGCGCCCCGCACTGGCAAAATCGATCGCTGATGGGCGGCCGCACGGCCACCCATCAGCTCAGTGGGAGCTGGCGCAATCCACGCAGTAGTCGGTGTCGGGCACCGCTTCCATGCGCTCGTAGGGGATGTCCTTGCCACATGCGGCACAGACGCCGTAGGTGCCTTCGTCGACGCGCTCAAGCGAATGCTCAAGCTCGGCAACCGCCTCGAGAGCAGCGTCGAGTTCATCCCGGCCCAACTCGCGGTGGACCGGATTGTTCGTGTCGGCAAGAGCTTCGAACGCTTCCGTGGCCTGCTGCACGCGTTCGCGCTGGGCCGCAAGCTGGTCGTTGAGCCAGGTGCGAAGGGTTTGTTCTTGGTCGCCGGTGATGTGTTCGTCGGCACCAGACGGCGTGTTGGGACCAGTAGCGGTGGTCGTCATTGCTGCTCCTTTCCGAGCGGCATGCGTGAAAGTGACGGGCGAGCGCCCCCTGGGCGCGCAGCGAATCGAGGGCTCAACCGTGCCAACGGCCCACCGTAGGGGAGAAGGCTGCGGAGTGCTCTGTAGATATCATACGTCATTAAGGTCAGATACTTGTTGGTTCCTCACACCGTGGGTGGGTGTTGACCAGGTCGGCGATCGTTCTCCATGGTCCAGGGCCGCAGGGATCGCCATGCTGAATGTTGCCGGCCCTCCTCGCTCTGTGACGAAGCCAGCGCGGTCCGTCAAGTGTCCGGCAGGTCGGTTGGGTGGAGTTGTCGAGCCGAAACATGACGCGACCGCGTCCACGCTGTAGAACGGAGGCGATACAACTCAAGGAGGCGGGGCGATGACGACGACCACCCCACAGGGTGCAGGGCCGGCGGGCGGGGGCGGGATCATAGAGACGCGAGGCGGCGACCTCGCCCCTCTGGCCTCTCATGCCCACCTGCTCCAGCCGATTATTGAGCGTGCTCGGGTCGATCCAGACAAGGTCGTCGCCGGTATCCGGGACGGCTCGACGTTCATCGACGTCACCGCGGCCGAATTTCTCGCCCGGGTGCGCTCGCTGGCCAAGGGCCTGATCGGTTCGCAGGTGGAGCCCGGCGACCGGGTGGTGATCATGTCGGCCACCCGCCTGGAGTGGCTGCTGGTCGATTACGCCATCCTCGCCGTGGGCGCCGTGACCGTGCCGATCTACGAGACCTCCGCCGGCGAACAGGTCGATTGGATCCTCGCCGACAGCGGGTCGGTTCTCGCCGTGGCTGAGAACACGCAGATGGCCGAGAAGATCGAGGGCTGCGTAGCCGACCCCGAGGTGGCGTGCCGCGAGGCGCTCGTGATCGACGAGGGTGGCTTGGACGAACTGGTCATCCGTGGCGTCGAGGTCACCGACGAACAACTTGACCAGCGAATCGCTGCGATCAGCGTCGACGACCTGGCAACGATGGTGTACACGTCGGGGACGACCGGGCGTCCCAAGGGGTGCAAGACAACCCACGCCAACCTCCGTTCCAATGTGATGCAGAACCTCGATGCGGTGAAGGACATGCTCGGTAGCGACGATCGCAGCCTGTTGTTCCTGCCGCTCGCCCACACCTACGCCAAGATCATCGCCCTGGTTGGCTCGGAGTACGGGATCAAAGGGGTGTTCTCCTCCGGCATTTCCAACCTGCCCGAGGAGCTGGCAATGGTCTCCCCCACGATGGTGGTGGCCGTGCCCCGCGTGTTCGAGAAGATGTTCAGCGCAGCCCAGCAACAGAGCAAGGCGAAGAATCTCGGCCCGATCTTCGCCCGTGCCACCGAGGTGGCGATCAGCTATTCGAAGCAGCGGGCGAAGGGCTCGGTCGGTCTGTTGACCAAGGCGGAGCACGCGCTGTTCGACCGGCTGGTGTACTCAAAGATCCGGTCGGCCTTCGGCGGCTCGTTGCGTTTCGCATTCAGCGGCGGCAGCCCGCTGGGCGACCGGCTCGCCTATTTCTTCGACGGGGCGGGCGTTCGCATCTTCGAGGGCTACGGGCTGACCGAGACCAGCCCGGTGCTCGCCGTCAACACGCTGAGCGCCTGGCGGCCAGGCACCGTGGGGAAACCGGTGGCCGGGACGACGATCCGTCTCGCCGACGACGGCGAGGTGCTGGCCAAGGGCCCCCAGGTGTTCCAGGGCTACTGGAAGAATGACAAGGCCACCGCCGAGGTGCTCACCGACGACGGCTGGTTCCGTACCGGCGATGTCGGTCGGATCGAGGACGGGTTTCTTCGCATCATCGGCCGTAAGAAGGAGCTGATCGTCACCGCCGGCGGCAAGAACGTCGCTCCGGAGCCGATGGAGGATCGCCTACGTTCGCACTCGCTGATCAGCCAGGCGATGGTCATTGGCGACAACCGCCGCTTCATCTCGGCGCTGGTCACCATCGACGAGGAAGTGTTCGATGCCTGGTGGCCCGGCGAGGCGGGCGACGAGGTGAAGGTGGCCGACGTCGTCGATCACCCCGACCTGCGCGCCAGGGTGCAAGAGGCGATCGACGACGTGAACTCGTCGGTGTCGCGTGCCGAGTCGATCCGCGCCTTCGCCATCCTGCCGCACGATTTCAGCGTTGACGATGGCGAACTGACGCCGACGATGAAGGTGCGGCGGGCGATAGTGGCCAAGCACTATGACGGCCTGATCGACGGCATCTACGCCAGCTGACCCCCACCATCACCGAATCGCTCGGCGCTGCGGGTTGGGCTCAGCGAAGGATCAAGCCGATGCGGCCCAGGTCGACCAAAGCGTCGTTGGCCACGAACTCGACCGAGCCGCCGGTGCGCACGACGTGCTCGATCAGTTCGTCGACGGGATCGTCCATCACCTGCACGTCGGCCGGGGCGGCCGGGACCAAGCGGTACCCGTCCGCCTCGACCGACGGGCGTGCGCGATAGTCCTCCTCGACGACGAGCAGGTGACCTCGGCCCTCCCGGGCCAGCTGCCAGACCTCGTCGATACCGGTGACCGCCTTCTCGGCGTGGGCGGCTGCGCTCAGTTGATCGATCACCTCGGAGCGGCGCGCCTTGAGCTGCTGACGCATGACCGGCCACGACAACTGGCCGAGGTCGTAGGCCGAGGTGTCGTCGTGGCCGCCGTCGATATGGCCGGCGCTCAGCGACGCGTGCTCGGTGACCTCGGTGAAGGTGGCCACCGAGCGTTCGACGCCGGCGACGACGATCGGCAGCGGGTCCGCGCGGGTCACCTCGGCGAGGCCTTTGTCGACGCTCCGGTAGAAGTTGCGGCGCTGCTCCTGGTCGTCACCGGCCGGTTCGCGCGCAAAGCGGCCGGCGACGGCGCGGCGATCGCTGTGAGCGATGTCGGCCGAGAACGGAAATCCATGGTCGGTCACCTCGCTCAAGTCGTCGCGCACCGCTGCAAACAGCCGAGCAACGTGATCGGACACCACGAGCACCCGATAGCGGGGGCTCCTCCGCAGGCCCTGCACCAGCATTCGCGTCGATGGCGTGGTCGCCAGAGCCAGCTCCTCTCGAACCGGGAACGGCAACGGATGCGCTTCGGCCACGTCGGCGGTGGCGACGAGGACCACTCCGTACGCGCCGCCGCCGAGATCGACCGACCCAGCGGCACGATCGAGGTTGGCGATGATCGGGCGGGGATTGTCACTGCGGTCGCTCACCTGCGCGGTGGCATCGGCGACCAGGTTGCGGAGCCGGATGCGGTCCGCGTCGCTGTGGGGCCGGTGTCGGTCGAGCGGGAGCGTGATCGTCACGACGAGCTCGGCCTCCAGCTTCAACAACCGGTTGACAACGTCCAGCATGATTTTTCTCCCAGCTCGCTCGGTTCGCTTCGCTCTGTCTGTTGCCTCGTTCCTAGCACCCGCTCGTCGTCACCGCCCGAGGAGTGACCCTGCGCACCTTCGGCAGCGTTCTGCGGGGCCGCAGCCGACATCGACCACGGCGTCGGCGTCGGCGGGCGGGCCGCGACGGGCCAGACTGTGGGCGTGTGGCGATCCTTTGACGTCGGTGCGGTTGTCGATGCGATGAGCAGCGACGCCCAGGTGGTCGCCGGGGTCGGTGGCCTGAACCGGCAGGTGAGCCGGGCCAAGATCGCAGCCACGTCCGACCAACTGGCCGACGTAGGCGCAGGCGAGTTGGTCGTCACCAGCATCGAGGCGCTGCTCGACGACGGGGAGGCGTGGGAGCACCTGCTCGGACGGTTGGACGCAGCCCAAGTGGCAGCGGTCGCCGTTCGCATCGACGGCGACAACCCACTTCCGGAGGCGCTGTTGCGGGCGGCCGACGCCCAGGCCGTGCCGCTGATCACCTTTCCCAGCGAGGCCGTGCTCGCCGACGTGACCACAGCGGTGCTCGACGCGCTGCTCGATGCTCAGGGCAGGCGCCTGGAGCGCATCCTCGACATTCATCAGCGTTTCACCCCCATCGTCCTCGCCGGCGGGGGCGCCCCGGAGATCGCCACCACCCTGTACCTGCTGCTCGGCTGCCCGGTCGCCGTGCTCGACCCCGAAGGGCGGGCGACCGTGGTCGTGCCCTCCGACGCCGAAGTGGGGGTCGACTTTGCCGAGTCTCGCTGGGTCCGCCAGCCGATCCTGGCCGGGGAGTTCCGCTACGGCGAGATCGTCGCCCTCACCACGGAAACGGAACTCGACGACGAGGGACGGCTGGCGCTGCAACGCGCTTCGTCATCGATCGCTGTGCGGATGGCCCATGCCACCGCCGCCGCCGCCGAGCGGGCTCGCTTTGCGGCGACGTCGCTCGAAGAGCTCATCTCGGGGCACGCCGGCGATATCGCCGATGTGGCCGAGCGGGCGATCAGCTTCGGATGGGATCTGGCCCGCCCGCGGGCCGTGCTGTTGGCTTCGATCGACCCGCCGGTCGATCAGGACGTGGTGTCGACCGCCCTGGCCACCATCTCTGCGGCTGCCCAGACCACGCTGGGACGAGAGGTGATCGTCTGGACCCGCAGCACGACGATCGCCGCACTGATCGCCCCCGAAACCGCCGAACCGGCCGAGCGACGGGCGATCGCCGAACGGCTTCGCCGGGAGCTCGACGAGCGGGTGGTCGACGTCAACGTCAGCATCGGCGTCGGTCGCCGCGTCGACGACCCGATGTCGATACCTCGGAGCTACCTCGAGGCCAGTCGCGCAGTCGACGTCGGGCGGTGGGCGAGGGGCCGCCACATCACGGCGGTGTTCGACCAGCTTGGGCTGGAACGCCTGCTGGCCTCCACTCCCACCGAGGACCTGGCCGAGTTCGTCGAGCAGGCGATCGGACCACTGGTCGATTACGACAGAACTCACCAAAGCGAGCTGGTTGCGACGTTGGGGATGTGGCTGGAGACCCGCAACATGGCCGAGGGCGCCCGGCGCCTCCACGTGCACTACAACACGTTCAAGAATCGGCTGGACCGGATCGAGTCGATCCTTGGAGCGCTGATCGACGACGCCGCCCGGTCGCTTGAATGCGAGGTGGCCGTTTACGTCTTCCGTCATTACGACGGCCCCTGGCACCCCGACGGCGCCTCGTAACGCCTCGCGGCGGTGGTACCACCCACCTGGGGTTGGCGAGCCTCGTCTGCCTGCTCGACGGCCGAGGTCAGTGCAGCGTGACGCCCACGTCCGCGAGCACCTCAGCGAAGCGGTCTGAGCGCAGGAGTTCCTCGGCGGCCGCCAGCTCCGGCGCCAGGTAACGGTCGGGGCCCGGTCCGGCAACCTCGGTTCGCAGTAGCTGATGCAGCGCGTCGGTGGCGGGGGAGGGCTCGAGCGGTGCCCGCAGGTCGATAGCCCGGGCGGCGCAGACGTATTCGACGGCCAGGATCCGGCGGACGTTGTCGATCACCTTGCGCAGCTTGCGCACCGCCAGCCACGCCATGGACACGTGATCCTCCTGCATACCCGAGGTGGGCAGCGAGTCCACCGACGCCGGGGCGGCCAGGCGCTTGTTGTCCGACGCCATCGCCGCAGCGGTGTAGTGGCCGATCATCAGCCCGCTGTCGACCCCGACCTCTTCCGCCAGGAACGGCGGCAACCCCTGGCTGCGGGTGTGATCCAACATGCGGTCCATCCGACGCTCAGCGATCGCACCGATCTCGGAGACGGCGATGGCCAGGAAGTCGGCGGCAAACCCAAGCGGAGCCCCGTGGAAGTTGCCGCACGACTCGACCCGGCCGTCGGGCAGCACCATCGGATTGTCGATGGCGGAGGCCAGCTCGTAACCGGCGACCGAGGTGCAGTGGGCCAGCGTGTCGCGCACCGCCCCGTGCACCGAGGGCGTGCAGCGGATTGAGTAGGCATCCTGCACCCGCACGTCGTCGGGGGTGTCGTGGCTGGCGACGATCGGTGAGCCGGCGAGCATGGTCACCAGGTTGGCGGCGGAGATGGCCTGGCCCGGCTGAGGACGAATGGCCTGAAGGTCGGCGGCGAAGGGTGAGGCGGTGGCCAGCAGCCCCTCGACGGTCATGGCGGTGATGGCATCGGCCTGGACGAGCAGGCGGGCGGTGTCGTCGATCGCCAGGCACAACATGCCGAGAATGGCGTCGGTGCCGTTGGTGACCGCCAGACCCTCCTTCTCGGCCAGGACGATCGGCTCGAGGCCGGCGTCGGCCAGGGCGTTGGCTGCGGGGCGGCGGCGACCGTCGTGGTCAACCTCGCCCTCGCCGAGCAGCGCCAGGGCGCCGTGGGCCAGCGGAGCCAGGTCACCGCTGGCGCCGAGCGATCCGTACTCGGGCACGACCGGCGAGATGCCGGCGTTGAGCAGATCGACCATGCCCTGGGCCACCAGCGGACGGGCACCGCTGTAGCCGAGGGCCAGGGTGCGGGCGCGAAGCAGCATCATCGCCCGGACGACCTCGTCCTCGACCGGGTCGCCCATGCCCGCTGCGTGGGAGCGGACCAGGGCTGCCTGAAGGGCGCGTCGGCGCTCCGGCGGGATCGACACGGTGGCAAGTGCTCCGAACCCGGTGGAGATGCCGTAGTTGGGTGCGCCTTCAGCGAGACGTTCGACCGTTGCCCGGGCGGTTTCCATCGCGTCGAGTGCGGCTGGGGTCAGCTCGACCCGCTCGCCTCGGCGGGCGACGGCGACCACATTGGCGATCGTGACGCCGGGGCCGTCGAGTTGGATGGTCATGTGAGGTCCTCTCCGCTGAAGCGAAGCTCGCGTTCGAGCGCTTCGACGGCATGGTTGAGTGCGGTTTCGTGTTCGGCGCGTTCCTCGATGCCGAAGCGGTGCTCCGGCCCGACGATCGACACGGCGATGCCCAGCGTCCCCTCGACGGGAAGCGCTCGGCTGATGGCGGTGATGTCCTCCTCGATCGCACCGGTGCGATCGACGACCAGGCCGGGGCTGCGCAGCGCCGACCCCAGGGCGGAGTTTTCCAGGGGCACATCCTGGCCGACCCAGCCAACGTGGCGGATCGCCCGGGGGCTCTCCGCGGCGGCGACGTAGGTGCCGATACGTCCGTCGCTGATCGCCAGGTAGGCGGATTCGCCGGTCTCCGCGGCCAGCCGATCGAGGTGGGGCTGGGCGGCGGCGGCGAGTCGGTCGAGCACGCTGCGGTCGCGCAGCGAGGCGGACAGGCGCAACAGGGTGGGTCCGGCCGAGTAGTCGCCTGAATCGTCGCGCTCCAGGTAGCCGCGAACCTCGAGTGCCCGCAGGTAGCGCAGCGTGGTGGTGGGCGTGAGACCGGACGTGGTGGCGGCGCTGGTCAGGTTGCAGCTGTGCTTGGACAGCACGATCTCCAGCACGTCGAGGAGCCTGCCGATCGAGCGAGGGACCGCCGGATCCTCGGATGCCGTGCCGTCGAGCTCCGCGTCGTCGGAGGTGTTCGGGCTGGAGGGTTCGGGTGTCGCCGGGTTCATCGCCTGCTCCGATCGCTTTCGCTGCGTGCCGAGTGTGTCGTCTGGTGACAAACGTTGTTACTGATTGACAACGTAGTGGTGTGACGGCCACACTGCAAGCCATGAGCAACACGTTTGGTCCCCTTGGCACCCCGGTCACAAACATCTCGGCACCCCGCGGTACCAACCTCACCTGCAAGGGCTGGCAGCAGGAGGCCGCCTACCGCATGCTGCAGAACAACCTCGACCCCGAGGTGGCCGAGAACCCCGACGAGCTGGTCGTCTACGGCGGCACCGGTCGGGCCGCCCGCTCGTGGGACGCCTACCGGGCGATGCTTCGGGGGCTCACCTCGCTGGAACGCGACGAGACGATGCTGGTGCAGTCGGGCAAGCCGGTCGGGATTATGCGGACCCACGAGTGGGCGCCCCGAGTGATCATGGCCAACTCCAACCTGGTGCCCGACTGGGCCAACTGGGACGAGTTCCGTCGTCTCGAGGCCCAAGGCCTCACCATGTACGGCCAGATGACCGCCGGGTCGTGGATCTACATCGGCACCCAGGGCATCCTGCAGGGAACGTACGAGTGCTTTGCCGAGATCGCCCGCCTCCGCTTCGGCGGCACGCTGGCGGGGACTCTCACCGTCACCGCCGGTGCCGGCGGCATGGGCGGCGCCCAGCCCCTGGCGGTGACGATGAACGACGGCGTGGCGCTGATCGTCGACGTCGACCAACACATGCTGCAGCGTCGCGTTGACCACCGCTACCTCGACGAGATCGCCCCGGACTACGCCAGCGCCGTCGCCAGGGTGACCGAGGCGAAGCGCACCAAGACGCCGCTGTCGGTCGGGCTGCTCGGCAACGCCGCCGACATCCTGCCCCGTCTGCTGGCCGACGGCGTCGACGCCGACATCGTCACCGACCAGACCAGCGCCCACGACCCGCTGAGCTACCTGCCGAACGACCTCTCCTCCGAGGCGGCCGAGGACATGAAGCGCAACGACCCCACCGAGTTCACCCGGCGGTCGCGAGCGGCGATGGCGGCCCACTGCGAGGCGATGGTCGGCTTCATGGACGCCGGCGCCGAGGTGTTCGACTACGGCAACAGCCTGCGGGCCGAGGCCAAGCTGGGTGGCTTCGACCGAGCCTTCGACTACCCGGGGTTCCTGCCCGCCTACATCCGCCCGCTGTTCTGCGAGGGGCTTGGCCCCTTCCGCTGGGTGGCGCTCTCGGGCGACCCGGCGGACATCGCCGCCACCGACCGGGCCGTGCTCGAGGAGTTCCCCGACAACGAAGGCCTGCACCGCTGGATTCAGCTGGCCGGCGAACGGGTGGCGTTTCAGGGGCTGCCCGCTCGCATCTGCTGGCTGGGCTACGGCGAACGGCATCGCTTGGGGCTGCGCTTCAACGAGATGGTCCGCTCCGGCGAGCTGTCCGCCCCGGTGGTGATCGGCCGCGACCACCTCGACTCCGGATCGGTGGCCTCGCCCTACCGGGAGACCGAAGCGATGGCCGACGGGTCCGACGCCATCGCCGACTGGCCCTTGCTCAACGGCCTGATCAACACCTGCTCGGGCGCCACCTGGGTGAGCATCCACCACGGCGGCGGCACCGGCATCGGCCGGTCGATCCACGCCGGTCAGGTCAGCGTCGCCGACGGCACCGACCTGGCGGCCGAAAAGCTGGAGCGGGTGCTGACCAACGACCCGGGGATGGGCGTGATTCGACACGTCGATGCCGGCTACGACCGAGCGATCGAGGTGGCCGATGAGCGCGGCGTCACGATACCTATGAAGACGGAGGCAACATCATGAGTAACTGGACGATCGAGGGCGACTACGAGGCCGACGGGGCGGTGTGCGTGCGTGGCGCGTTCACCCCCGAACAGATCGGCTGGGCCACCGAGGCGATCGACGAGAACCTCGCCGACCTGTCCCCCAGGGCCAAGCGGGCCAGCGCCGACAGCGACGGGGCCTTTATCGAGGACTTCTGCAACTGGAATCGGCTGCCGGCCATGGAGCGCTTCATCAAGGAGTCGCCCGGGGCCGAGATCGCCGCCGAGCTGACCCACTCCGACACGGTGCGGCTCTACCACGACCACGTGCTGGTCAAGGAGCCGGGCACCAAGCAGCGCACCCCCTGGCATCAGGACCAGCCGTACTACAACGTCGACGGCACCCAGAACGCGTCGATGTGGTTTCCGGTCGATCCGGTGGCCCGGTCGGCCACGTTGGAGTTCATCGCCGGCAGCCATCGGGGTCCCTGGTACATGCCCCGCACCTTCCTCGACGAAGAGGCCAAGTGGTTTCCCGACGGTGCGCTGGCCGAGCTGCCCGACTTCGACAACGAGCCCGACCGCTGGAAGATCCTCGGCTGGGAGCTCGAGCCGGGCGATGCGGTGTTCTTCAACATGTTGACCGTGCACGGCTCCGGGGGCGTGTCCGGCGCCAACCGGCGGCGGGTGCTGTCGGTGCGCTACCTCGGCGACGACATGGTGCACGCCCCTCGGCACTGGACCACCTCGCCGCCCTTCGACGGTCTGGACGCCGAGATCCCCGAGGGGGTGCCGATGGACCATCCGCTGTTCCCGATGCTGTGGACCCGGTCCGACGGACTGGTTGCTGCTTGATGGCAACGCGAGAGGTTCTGTCGATCGGCCACCCGGCGCTGCGGGAGGTGGCCGAGCCTGTTGCGCCGGCCGACGTCACGTCGCCGGCGACCCAGGCGTTGATCGACGACCTCATCGCCACGATGCGCCACGCCAACGGCGCCGGCCTGGCCGCCACCCAGGTGGGCGAGCCGGTGCGCATCGCCGTCATGGAGGTGGGCGACAACCCCCGCTACCCCTACAAGCCCCGCATCCCGCTGACCGTGGCGATCAACCCGGTGATCGAACCGCTCGACGACGAGCTGGTCGTCATCAACGAGGGCTGCCTGTCGGTGCCGCTGCGGGGCGAGGTGCGGCGCCACGTCAACGTGCGGGTGCGCTACCTCGACCGGGACGGCGGCGAGCACGACGAGGTGATCCGTGGGTTGACCGCCGCCACCTGGCAACACGAGTGCGACCACCTGGACGGCGTGCTGTTCATCGACAAGGTGGACGACCCGACCACCCTCAGCACCTGGGACGAGTACGAGACCCACCACCGCGACGCGTTCGTCGAGCGCATCACGGCGTTCGTCGGCCGGGTGGGTTCATGAGCATGGTGGGTTCGTGAGCATGGTGGGTTCGTGAACTGGGTTGGTTCGTGACGGAAACCTCAGCGCTGTTGACCGCGCACGGCCTGCGTTTACGGCGCAGCAAACTGGGTGACGCACGGAGGCGTCCAGCCGCCATGCGGACGAAGGGAGCTCCTGATGGAGCAGCGCATCGACATGTGGAAGCAGGCCCCGGACGCGTTCAAGGCGGTGCTGGCGCTCGAGACCTACGCCAAGAAGAACGTCGACCCCACGTTGTTCGAGCTGATCAAGATCCGGGCCTCGATGATCAACGGCTGCGCCTACTGCCTGGACATGCACACGACCGACGCCGTGGCGGAGGGCGAGGATCCGCGGCGAGCGATCGCAGTGGCCACATGGCGGGAGTCGCCCTATTTCAGCGAGGCGGAGCGGGCGGCGCTCGAACTCACCGACGAGGTCACCCGCATGGGGGAGCACGGCGTGACCGACCGGGTCTGGGACGCTGCACGCCAGCACTTCGACGAACTCGAAGTCACCAACATCGTCATGGCGATCGTGGCCATCAACATCTGGAACCGGGTGGCGGTCACCGCCCACACGCCGGCTGCACCGTTGGCGAGCTGAGTCGGGGAGGCGTCGCCACGCTTGCCGGTTGCACGAAGGCACTGGTGGGCCGGTGAGCAGGGCAATCAGCGGCAGCTACCACTGCGATCTGGCGGTGATCGACGGGGTGGTGGAGGCCGCGGTGGCGATCGATGTCGTCGACGGTCGGTTCGCGTCGATCACCCCGGGTGCCGATCCGCCCGACGGGGCCGTGCGCCTGGCTGGCCTGAGTATCCCCGGCCTGGCCAACACCCACAGCCACGCGTTCCACCGGGCCTTGCGGTCGCGCACCCAGGCCGAGGGCGGCACGTTCTGGACGTGGCGCGAGGTGATGTACCGGGCGGCCGCCCGTCTCGACCCGGACGGCTACCACCGCCTCGCCCGGGCGACGTTCGCCGAGATGGCGCTGGCCGGCATCACCTGCGTGGGCGAATTCCACTACCTGCACCACCAGGCCAACGGCACCCCCTACGACGACCCCAACGCCATGGGCGAGGCGGTGCTGGCGGCCGCCGCCGAGGCCGGCATTCGCATCACCCTGCTCGACACGTTGTACCTGCACGGCGGCCTCGACGGCGACGGGTACCTGCCGGTCGGCGCCGAGCAGCGCCGCTTCTGCGACGCAAGTGCCGAGTACTGGGCGCAACGGGTCGACCTGCTCGGCCCCGATCCCTCGACACAGCGGGTGGGCGCAGCGATCCATTCGCTGCGGGCGGTCGACCCGGCGGCGATGTCGACGCTCACCGACTGGGCGGCGGCGACCGACGCCCCGCTGCACGCCCACGTGTCCGAGCAGACCGCCGAGAACGAGGCCTGCCTCGCCCACCACGGCGTCACGCCCACCGCCCTGCTCGCCGCAGCGGGCGCGCTGGGCCCACGGTTCAGCGCCGTGCACGCCACCCACCTGACCGAGGCCGACATCGTCCTGCTCGCCGACGCCGAGGCGATCGTGGCGATGTGCCCGACCACCGAACGCGACCTGGGCGACGGCATCGGCCCGACGGCGTCGTTCGCCGACGCAGGGATTGCGATGACGCTGGGCACCGACTCGAACGCCTCGATCGACATCTTTGAGGAGGCCCGGGCCTTGGAGCTGCACGAGCGGCTGCGCAGCCAACGCCGCGGCGTCCACGCGGCGCCCGAGCTGCTGGCGATGGCGACCGAGAACGGCCATCGCAGCCTGGGCTGGGATGACGCCGGCACGATCACTGTGGGGGCCCGGGCCGACCTGGTAACGGTGACCCTCGACTCGGTGCGCACCGCCGGCACGCCCCCCGGCTCGGCGATCGAGGCAGCGGTGTTCGCCGCCGCTGCGAGTGACGTCACGCACGTGTTGGTCGACGGGCGTGTGGTTGTGGCCGATGGGCGCCATGCCACGCTCGACGTCCCGGCCGAACTGCAGGTGTCGATCGCAGAGTTGCTGGATTGAGTGTTGCTGGACTGAGTGTTGCCGACCCCAACCAATGCCAACAGAGAGTTGCTGGACCAATGAGTACCGAATCGCTCGTGATCGACAACATCGGCTCGCTGATCACCAACGACCCGGCGTTGGGCCGGGGCCCGCTGGGCATCGTCGAGCACGCCAGCGTCGTGATCGATAACGACGTGGTCGTCGAGGTGGGCCCCGCCGGTGCGCTCGCCGACCGCCGCATCGATGCCGAGGGCGCCTGCGTGCTGCCCGGCTTTGTCGACTCGCACAGCCACCTGGTGTTCGCCGGCGACCGGGCCGAGGAGTTCACCGCCCGCATGGCGGGCAAGCCCTACGACGGCGGTGGCATCCAGGTGACCACCGATGCCACCCGGGCCACGCCCACCCCGGCGCTCGACGCGCTGGTCCGAAACCGGTTGGCCGAGGCGCACCGGGCGGGCACGACGACGATCGAGATCAAGTCCGGCTACGGGCTGACCGTCGACGACGAGGCCCGGTCGGTCGACATCGCCCGCGCCCACACCCCGGAGGCCACGTTTCTCGGAGCGCACCTGCTGCCGCGCGAGTTCGCCGGGCGTGCGGACGACTACATCGACCTGGTGTGCAACGACATGCTCGGCCGGGTGGCGGGCACGGCCAAGTGGGTGGACGCCTTCTGCGAGACCGGAGCGTTCGACGCCGACCAGTGCCGGGCGGTGCTCGACGCCGGCCGGGCGGCCGGGCTGGGCCTGCGGCTGCACGGCAACCAGCTGGGTCACGGGCCGGGCGTGCAGCTGGCCGTCGAGTGCGGGTGTGCCTCGGTCGACCACTGCACCTACCTGACCGACGTCGACATCGAGGCGCTGTCCGGGAGCGACACGGTGGCGACGTTTCTGCCCGCCACCGACTTCTCCACCCGTCAGCCCTACCCCGACGCCCGTCGGGTGATCGACGCCGGCGCCACGGTGGCGTTGGCCTCCAACTGCAACCCGGGGTCCAGCTACACGACATCGATCTCGTTCTGCATCGCCCTGGCTGTGCGGGACATGGGCATGACGATCGACGAGGCGATCGCCGCCGTCACCACCGGCGGCGCTGCGGCGCTGCGGCGCACCGACGTGGGTCGCCTGGCGCCGGGGTTTGCTGGCCACGCCGTCATCCTCGACGCGCCCAGCCATCACCACTTGGCCTATCGCCCGGGTGTCCCCCTGATCCGCCAGACGATCGGTCCGTTGGGTGGTGGCTGACCGTGGCTCGCCGGCGTTGGCAGGCGGCGGTTACTTCTGGGTCGGGTCGGCGGGCACCGCGTAGCTGACCACGGCGTTGGCAGGCAGGTCATCCAGGTGCACGATCGACCGACCGAAGGGCCACAACGAAAGCACGCTCAGCTTGAACGCCTGGATCCCAAACGGAATACCGATGATCGTGATGCAGAGCAGCAGCCCTGCGGCGAGGTGGGCCAGGAAGATCTCCCAGCCGAACAACACGAACCACACGACGTTCGCCCCGACCTCGAGGCACCCGCCGTCGGAGCTGCGCACGACGGTTTTGCCGAAGGGCCACAGCGTGAAGGCCGCCAGCTTGAATGCCTGCACCCCGAAGGGGATGCCGATGATGGTGATACACATCACGAGCCCTGCAAGCGCGTAGCCGAGGGCCAGCCAGACGCCGGCGAAGATGAACCACAAGATGTTGCCGATGGTCCGCATGACCCCGCCTCTCCTCGCCGTTGTCGAAACGCCAGCTCGGTGCTGACGTCATCGCCGGACGCTGGAGAGGGCGCTCGAGGGTGCACTCCCAGGACCGGCCCAACGGCCGTCACCGACGTTACCTCCCACGTTGGCCACCCTGGTTGGACCGTTGGACCTCTTGGCTACCATTCCCGGCTATGACCCCCGCTCAGGCGACTCGACTCTTTGTGACGCACCGATGAAGCGCAGCGATTTCGGTGACGACTTCACCTGGGGCGTGGCCTCGGCGTCCTTTCAGATCGAGGGCGCACCCGATGCTGACGGCAAGGCCCCATCGATCTGGGATGAACTCAACCGCACCGGTCGGATCGCCGGCGAGGGTGGCGACCAGGGCATCGACTTCTACAACCGCTACCCCGAGGACATCGACCTGATCAAGGGCTTCGGGTTCGGCGCCAATCGCATTTCGCTGTCGTGGCCCAGGCTCATGGGCACCGGTCGCGAGGCGCTCAACCCCAAAGGCGCGGAGTTCTACGATCGGGTGATCGACGCGACGCTCGAGGCCGGCATGGAGCCCTGGGTGACCGTCCACCACTGGGACCTGCCGATAGCGTTGTGGAACGAGGGCGGCTGGACGCGTCGGGGCATCATCGAGGACTTTGCCCGCTTCGCCGAGGTGTGCGCCGAGCGCTTCGGCGACCGGGTCAGGAAGTGGATGGTTTTCAACGAGCCGGCCAGCGTGGCCGGCCACCTGGTGTTGGGGTTCTACGGTCGCAAGGGCCTGCATCCCAACACGACCCTGCGCAGCGTGCATCACATCAACCTGGCCTGTGCCGAGGCGGGTCGCCGCATGCGGGCAGCGCTGCCGCCTGATGCCGAAATTGGCACGACCAACGTCATGTCGGTCGCCTACCCCTACGAACCCACCGACGAGCGCACGGCCAAACGCAAGCGTGCCATCGAGGCATTGGCCATCGACATGCATCTCGACCCGGCCGGCGGCCTGGGTTACCCGTTCGAGGCCACCCCGCTCCTCAAGTTGATGAAGCGGCACATCGAAGACGGCGACCTCGAGGCCGCCCGGTTTGAGTACGACTTTATGGGTGTGCAGTGTTACGGACCGCTGGTGGCCCTGCGGAAGCTGCCCGTCATCGGGGCCGTGCCGACGATGACCGTGCCAAGCGCCGAGGCGCGGGTGAGCTCGGCGATCGGCATTCCCCAGGACGCCGACGCCCTGTTGTGGACGTTCCGCAAGTACGCCAACCATCCCGCGGCCAAGCGGATGGTGGTTACCGAAGCCGGCTTCGGCGGTCAGGATCGCCTGGAGCCCGATGGTCGCGTGCGCGACGACATCCGCATCTGGGTGTACCGCCGCAGCCTCGAGGCGGTGCTGGCGGCCAAGGCCGAGGGCATCAACGTCGATGGCTACTTCGCCTGGTCGTATGCGGACAACGTCGAGTGGGTGCTGGGCCGTCGCCCCCGCTTCGGCATCGTCTACACCGACTACGACGACGACTATCGGCGTATTCCGAAGGACTCGGCCAAGTGGTTCCAGCGGCTGTTGACCACCGTCGACGGTGTCGATTAACCCACCGCCGGCGCCCGACGCCATGATCGGCCGGTGACACTCATCGGTTTCGCCATCGTGCTGATCGTCGGGTACTTCGCCGTGACCGGGCTGACCTTCCTGATCCGCCCCGATGCGGTGGCCATGTACAACCTCACCCCCGATGGGCCGGCGGGCCGCACCGAAGTGCGCTGCTACTACGGGGCGCTGGCGTTGGGTCTCGGCGCCTTCGTCGCCTACCTCGGCCTCAACGACCTCGGGCGTGAGGCGGTGCTGGGCGTGTTGTTCATCGCTTCGGCGATCTTGGCGGCGCGTATCGGTGGAGCATTTATCGACCGGGGCTGGTCCGAGGGGTATACCCGCTTGGCCGTGCCGACCGAGTTCGCATTCGTTGCAGCGCTCTCGCTGGTCCTGATCCTCGGGTAAATCCAACCGGCGGTCATGCCCGGCGCCGGGGAGTGCCCCGTTTCGGGTGTCGCTTCCGTGAAGGGCATCGGGACCCCTTCCGCCTAAGGTCAGCGCTCCGGCAGCGGAGGGACCAGCATGTATCAACTCGGATGGGCCAAGGTCGACCTTGGTATCGAGCCGGCCGGCCGGGCGATGAACGGCTACGGCATGTGGAACCACCGAGCGAGGGGGCAGCAGACGCCCCTGTACGCGCGGGCCTGGTACGTGGCCGATGCCGACGGGCGGGCCGCCATCATCTGCTGCGTCGACC
The DNA here is from genome assembly GCF_035329545.1 of Candidatus Neomicrothrix sp. Taxonomy (NCBI): domain Bacteria; kingdom Bacillati; phylum Actinomycetota; class Acidimicrobiia; order Acidimicrobiales; family Microthrixaceae; genus Candidatus Neomicrothrix; species Candidatus Neomicrothrix sp. Next base: position 79,172 of record NZ_DAOLGP010000007.1, on the reverse strand, counting down.
TGGCAATGGTGCTGCACACGATGCGCTCCGGCGTCGTCGCCGCCCTGCGCGCCGAGCTCGGCGGCGAGTTTCTCGAGGAGGCGTTTGTGCTCACCTGCACTCACACGCACTCCTCGCCCGGCGGCTGCGGTCACGAGGCGCTGTACAACGTCGTCACCCCCGGGTTCGTTCCCGAGCACCTCGATGCGGTCGTCGCCGCCTGCACCGCTGCGATCCTCGAGGCCAGGGCGAGTGCCGCCCCCACCGACCTGGCCCTCGGCGATACTCAGATTGCGCCCGAGGCCGAAGTGGCCTGGAACCGGTCGCTGGCCTCGTACCTGCGCAACCCGGAGTCGACGCCGTTGGCCGACACCCAGGCTCACCTGGCGCTCGACCGCAGAATGCGCGTGCTCACCGCGCGGCGCGACGGCGAGCTCAACTCCATGCTCAGCCTGTTCGGCGTGCACTGCACCAGCCTCGGCAACACCCTGGAGCGCCACGACGGCGACAACAAGGGCTACGCCGCCGCCGGTGTCGAGGCCACCCTCGCCGCCGATGGGGTGAGCAACCCGGTGGCGATCTTCGCCCAAGCGACCGCAGGGGACGTGTCGCCGCACTACCACGGGCCGGGCGACGTAGCCCGACGCAAGCGGATCTCGGGCGAGGCCGAGTACGTCGAGGCCGAACGCAACGGCGCCGTGCAGCGGGACGCGGCCATCGCCGCAGCGCGGGCCGACGGCTCGCTCAGCGACGTCGGGTCGTCGATCGAAGGGTCGATCGACGGTGTGCTCACGTACATCGACTTCACCGACGTCGAGGCCGACGCCCGGTTTGCCGGTGGGGTGACCGGCGCCCGCACCGGCAAGCCATGCCACGGCGTGGCGTTCTTCGCCGGCACGCGGGTCGACGGCCCGGGCATGCCCAAGCCGATCGCCGTGGCCGCACGCCTCCAGTCCCGGCTGCTGCGCTGGCGACGCCTGAGGAGGGTCGACCGCATGCCGGCCGCCGAGGCCGAGGCTATGCGGCGACTGTACGAAACGCAGGATCCCAAGGACATCCTGATGGAGGACGAGCCCAAGCTGCAGTTGGGGACCCCCATCGCCAAGTCGATGGTGCCCGACTGGGCCGACCCGTCAGCTGCCGAGCTGAAGCGCCAAGCGAAGATCGGGGCGCTGGATCGCAGCTCGCTGGTGCCCACGGTGCTGCCGATCCAGATCGTACGGATTGGCACGCTGGCGCTGGTGTGCTGCCCGGGCGAGTTCACCACGATGTCCGGCCGGCGCGTGGTCGACACCGTGCGCCCCGTGCTCGAAGCCGACGGCGTCACCAACGTGCTGTTCATGAGCTACTGCAACGACTACATGGGCTACGTCACGACGCACCAGGAATATGACGAGCAGGCATACGAGGGCGGGCACACCATCTTCGGCCGCTGGACGCTCGCCGCGTTCCAGACCCGCTTCGAGCGGCTGGCCCAACAACTGGTGAAGCCCACTGTCGAGCGGGACTACGACAGCGAGACCCGTCCCGCCCCGCAGCCGGCCGACGAGCTGGCGCTGCGCAGCAACCTACCGGTGCCCTGAGACCGTCCCAATACCCTCCTCAAAACCGCAACTGGGGAGTGCACACTGCGGTCTGGCGGTCATCTGGGCTCTCCCGAGTTGCGGGTGGGTCCGGAAGTGGGGAGTCCAGAGCGCTGTCAGACGGTCGTTTGGGCTCCCGAGTTGCGGCTGGGTGCCGTTACCTCATGTCTTGGATGGGTGCCGCGTCATTGACCCGCTGAACGAAGCCGGCTGCGCAGCTGCTCGGCCACGTCGGCGACGCGATCGTCCAGCGCGCCGCTTGCTGTGACGACCTTGGGAAGCCCCTTCGGCCAGACAACCACCACTCCGTTGACCCGGTGGGGGTGTTTCATCAACGGCCACTTGGCGCCGATGAAGCACAGCACTCCACGGATCTGCACGTCGGCGAAGTCGTCACCGAGGGCGGTACGAACCACTTTGACCTGGCGGAGCACACCGTCGACCGTCTTGGTGCGATCCCGGCCGTTGACATAGAGGTGGGGGTCGTGGCGGAACAGCCCGCCCTTGTCCCTCACCTCAAGCTTGCCCGTGTACTTCTTGGCGTCGATGACGAACACGCCCGAAGGGCCGACGACCAGGTGGTCGATGTTGGCCCGGCTGCCGGGAATCAGCCGGTCGTGCAGCACCTCGATGCCCCGAACGCCCTGTAGTACCTCGCCGACGCGCCGTTCTCCCTCGGCGCCCACCTTCCATGCCGCAGTCGCCTGCGACTCCGGGGTGATCCGCGGCTTGGCGGTGAGCGCGGTTGCCACTCGACCCATCACCGGCCGCTCGGCCTTGATCTGTTGGCGCCACTGGGCGTCGTCGGCCACCTTCTGATGTTTCGTGGCCAGCTCGCGTTCCGACCGACGGTGATACTCGTTCTGGGCCGATGCGCCGGCGGTGTCGGTAGCGTCAGCAGACACGGGGGCAACGGGGGCAATCGGCTCAACTTGAGGCAGATCGGTGCAGTGTGTCGGCGCTGGCTCCGCAGCCTGCGGCAACGGCTCGGGTGCAGGCCACGTCGGGTCCGGTGCACGTGTCGCCGGGTCCGGCGGCTGCCAGGGGGGATCCGGCGTCTGCGGCGTCGGCAACCCTGCATGGGGCGTGGGGTTCGACTCGTGCGAGGCGTGGGGTCCCGTTGGGCGGGTGCCTTCGTCTCGATCGTCGTCGGACGGTGGCTGCTGACCCATGTGGGTGGCCCGCCATCCCGCGACGAAGCGATCGAAAATGTCGCGCAGCTCGGCACGGTCCATCGTGATCCGGCCGGTCTCGAGGTTTATCCGGCCGATCTTGGATCCGTCGGGCTGGGAGACGTACAGCATGTCGTGGCCGTAGACGCGCTTGCGGATCGCCACCAGCTCGTCTTTGCCTTGGCTGCCTCCGAGGTCGGACGTCACCGGCGTTCGAGGTTCACCGCTTAACCACCGATTCTCGTCGGTACCGAAATGCGCGTGCTCCACTGATCCTCCGACGTGAGTCGATTTGGTGTCCTGGGCTGAGGCCACCGCGTTCACGAAACCGCAGTAGGGAGTTCATAACACGCTCAGATCCGTCATGCGGCCTCCGGCCCGGGGAGTCCGGTAGCGGGGAGTGCAGAGCGCTGTCTGGCGGTCGTTTGGGCTCCCGAGTTGCGAGTGGTGGGCGAACTCGGGAGTGCACACTGCGCTCTGGCGGTCGTTCGGGCTCCCGAGTTGCGAGTGGGGTGGGTGGGGAGTTCGGGCGGACCGACGGGTGGGCGTGGCGGTGGGCGGGGTTGGGTGCTGTGGGAGGATCGCAGCTCGCGACGAAAGTGGGCAGGCACATGGCCGAAGGCACAGAGGCTGATCGCACAGCCGGCGATCACCCAGAGGTCGAGCGCATCGAGGTTGACCGCACGATCGCCGCCGAGCCGCCGGCGATCTTTGCGGTGCTGGCCGATCCCGCCGGACACGTGGACATCGACGCCTCAGGCATGCTGATGTGGGCCGAGGGCGAACCGGCGACGGCGGTCGACGATCGCTTCGTCGTGCACATGGACCGAGACTCCCTCCGCGATTACGACCTGGGCGAGTACGAGGTGATCGTCGTCATCACTGCGTTTGACCAGGACCGTGAGATCGCCTGGACGATCGACGGTGCCATGCAGCCCCCGTTGGGCCACGTGTACGGGTACCGGTTGGAGCCGGTCGAGGGCGGCACCCGGGTGACCTCCTACTACGACTGGTCCGACATCAACGAGGTGTACCGCGGAGCGGGGATCTTCCCCGTGATCACGGAGACCAACCTGCGGGCCACGCTGGGGATCCTGGCGCGGAAGGTCGCCCCGGGTGCCGGCCGCCCCGACGCCGGCTAAGTCCAGGGTCGTTGGGAGCGTTCGCTCCAGTACCGCTCCGACTCGATCGGGGCGACGGCGGCCAGGACGGAGTCCGGATCGAGGTCGGACATCACCTGGCAGGCCTGCAGGTTGGACCGCAGTTGGTCGACCGTGGCCGCACCGCTGAGGACCACGTCCGCCCACGGCTGAGACGCGGCCGCCGCCAGAGCGACGGCGTCGGGGGGCCAACCCCCGAGGTGGGCAGCGTCGGCCCGGTCGCCCGAGCCGGCCAGGCGGCCGTTGGCCAGCGCCTCCTTGACGATCACGCCCAGTCCGGCGTCGTGGGCCTCGTCCAGCGCCGGCCCCGCCGAGCGTTCCAACAGGTTCCAAGTGGCCTGCACCGTGGCGAAGAGCAGCGTGCCGTCCACGGCGAGCTCGAGCGCACGTCGGATGACGTTGGCTTGCTCTGGTCCGCTGGTGGTCAGTCCGATGCGCACCCCGGTGGCCCGCAACTCGTTCAGCGCACCGGTCACCGCAGCGTCGTCGAGCACCGGCGAGTCCGGAGTGACCGAGTGGATCTGGTAAAGGCCGAGGTGGTTGCCCAATTCGGCCCTGGACTCTCCGAGTTGGCGCCGCAGGGCTGAGAGGGAGTGGTCCTTCACCTCGTGGATGGTGGCGTCTGGATCCCAGTCGGCCACGTAGGTGTAGCCCCACTTCGATCCGACGGTGAGCCCAACCCGACCCCGCCGGTTGAGCCACCGGCCGAGGAAACGCTCGCCCAGGCCGTAGGACCGGGCGGTGTCGAAGTAGGTGATGCCCCCGGCCAGCGCTGCGTCGAACACCTTGCCCGCTCGCGCTCCGAGCGAATCGGGGTCTGCGGCGCCAGCCAGGTCCTCGCCGTGGCCATCGTTGATGTACAGCGGTCGACCGAGGGCGGCGGTGCCCATGCCGATCATCGAGACCGTCGGCCCAGCGGCGCCGAGCGTGTGCTGCTGCATCGAGGGGGTCATCACCCGAAGATATCCCCGCATCGGTGGGTTGAGCTGAGATGACGTCGGGGTATATCTGCAGGGCCGGTCGGATACCGACCCGGCCGAGCCAAGGAGCCCAGATGTCCGACTTTTCCCACCTCAGCGCACTCTTCCTCAATTGCTCGCTGGAGTACGATCCGGCCGACTCTCACACTGCGAGGTTGATGAGCCGCTCGGCGGGCATCATGGAGGCCGAGGGGGTGTCGGTTGAGACCGTTCACGCCCTTGAGCACGTCATCCCCCACGGGATGTACCCGGACCTCACCGAGCACGGCCGTCCCCGAGATGACTGGCCCGAAATCCAGGCGAAAATCATGGCCGCCGACATCTTCGTGATGGGTACGCCGATCTGGTTGGGTGTGAAGTCCAGCGTGGCCACCCTCGCCGTCGAGCGCATGTACGCGTCGAGCGGCGAGACCAACGACAAGGGGCAGTACCTGTACTACGGCAAGACCGCCGGGTGCATCGTCACCGGCAACGAGGACGGCGTGAAGGCCTGCTCGATGGACATCCTCTATGCGATGTCCCACATCGGATACACGATCCCGCCCCAGGCCGACTGCGGCTGGATCGGCGAGGTGGGGCCGGGCTCCAGCTACGGCGACGTCGTCGAGGGTTCGGATGTGCCGACTGGGTTCGACAGCGACTTCACCAACCAGAACTGTACGTTCATGACGTGGAACCTGATGCACACCGCCGCCATGTTGCGGGCCAACGGCGGCTTTCCCACCGACGGCAACCGCGCCGAGGACTACCAGAACTTCACCAACGCGGCCGACCAGTCGGTTGACCCGATCGGCTGAGTACTGCGACCGGATCGACTGAGCGGATCAGGAACTTCGTACCAGCCGATTGCGCCCCGGTCGGCCTAGCCGACCGGGTGGGCGGTGGGCGTCACTCGGGCTCGATGAAGATGCACTCGCCGGGGCACTCCTCGGCAGCCTCGATCACGCTTTCGATCTCTCCATCGGGGATGCGGGCGAGGCCTTCGTGGCTGGCAGGGTTGGTCACGCCGTCGAAGAGCTTCTCGGTACCGAAGTTCCCGGAAGATTCCTTGACGTAGTAAAGGCCATCGTCTTGGGCGAAGAACACCTCGGGGGCGATCTCCTCGCACAGGCCGTCGCCGGTGCACAGATCCTGGTCGATCCAAACGTGCATGAAATCGTCTCCTGTCCGCATCTTCGGCGGGGTCTCGATGGTCGCTGCGAACGAGCGGAACCGACTGGCTCGGTGCCGACGGCGGTTCGCCTTGTGAGCGGGTCAGACTAGCCCAAGGCTTCCGGATCTCCCTCCCCGCGAGAGGCGGCGTCCGCTCCCGCAGCGGAGGCATTAGTTGATCAGCGGGTCCCTCGGCATGCCGAGGATGCGTTCGCCGATCTGGTTGCGCTTGATCTCCGAGGTGCCGCCAGCGATCGACAGCGCACGGTGCATCAACACCATCTGGTTGCCAATGACCGCGTCACCGTCCATGAACACCGCATCTGGGCCGTACAGCTCGGTGAGGATGGCGGCGGCATCGTGGCCGAGTTCGGAGAGCACCAGCTTGGTGACAGCGCCCTCGGGCCCGGGCTCGCTGCCCGACACGGCGCGGTTGGTGCTGCGCAGGTTGAGCAGGCCCATCGCATGATGGTCAGCCAGGTAGCGCCCCAGGCGAGCTGCCCCGCCGCCGAGGCGCTCGGGGTGGGCGTCGTAGGCCGACATCAGCAGCTCGGGGGGCATGGCCATGCCGCCGTCGCCGCTGCCGATGCTGACGCTTTCGTTGCCGAGCGTGGCGCGCGCCACGGTCCAGCCGCCGTCGACCGGCCCGACGACGTCATCGTCGGGCACGAAGACGTCGCTGAAGAAGACCTCGTTGAACTCCTTGCCGCCGTTGACCATCTTCAGCGGGCGCACCTCGACGCCCTCGGCGTGCATGTCGATCACCATCATCGTGATGCCGTCATGCTTGGGGACATCCGGGTTGGTGCGGACGGTGGCGAAGCCCATGCCCGAGTAGTGGGCGCCGGAGGTCCACACCTTCTGGCCGTTGACCAGCCAGCCGCCGTCCACCCGGGTGCCCTTGGTCGTGACGCCGGCGGCGTCGGAGCCGGCGTCGGGCTCGGAGAACAGCTGGCACCACACGACCTCCTGGTCGAGCGCCGGCTTCACCCAGCGCGCCACCTGGTCATCGGTGCCGTACTGGATCAGCGTGAGGATGTTCCAGCCGGTGATGCCGTAGGAGGGGCGGGTCACCTTGGCGGTGCCGAACTCCTGCTCGATCACCAGCTGTTCGATTGGCCCGGCGGCCCGCCCGTAGGGCTTGGGCCAATGCGGCATGGCGTAGCCGGTCTCGACCAGCTTGGCCTTCTGCTCTTCCTCGGAGAGGTCGGCGAGCTCGTCGACGAAGGCTCGCACGTCGGCGCGGATCGTTTCGGCCTCGGGCGGCAGCTCGACCGTCTTGGCCCGGGTCACGCCCCGACGGGCCAGGTCGACCAGGTCGGCCGCGGCCCCGTCGGCGTCGAGGAAGTGCAACAGCGTCGTCGCCCGGCGGAGGTAGAGGTGGGCTTCGTGTTCCCAGGTGATGGCGATGCCGCCGTGCACCTGGGTGTTGAGGTTGGCGCACAGGTCGGCTGCGGGGGCGGCCAGCGTGGCGGCCACTGCGGCGGTGTAGCTGAGCTGATCGCCGCCGGTGGCGGCGGCACGCGCGGCATCCCAGGTTGCTGCGGTGGCCATTTCGGTGGCGACTGCCATGTTGGCGCAGTGGTGCTTCACCGCTTGGAACATGGCGATCGGCCGACCGAACTGGATGCGCTCCTTGGCGTACTCGGCGGCGGAGTGCGTGCACTCCGCCGCGATGCCGACCGCGTCGGCGGAGAGGATCACGCGTGACAGGTCCACGAGCGCCTGGGCCCCACCGGCCAGCACGGTCGCCGGAGTGTCGTCGAGGGTGACGCGGGCCGAGCGGCGGGACGGGTCGAGGTTGGGCGGGGTTTCGACGGTGACGCTGGGGTCGTTCACTTCGACGACCGCGACGTCATCGCCGACCGCGATGAGCAACAGGTTGGCCAGGCCGCCGCCGAGCACCACGCCGGCCGAGCCCGAGACGCTCGATCCGTCAAGGGTTGCCGTGGCACCCAGGGCGACCGCAGCGGTGCGGGAGCCGTCGGCCAGGCCGGGCAGCAGGTTGGCGCAGGCGGCTTCGTCGCCGCTGGCGGCGATGGCGGCGCTGGCGATCACCGTGGGGACGAACGGTCCCGGCGCCACCTTGCGGGCCAGTTCCTCGACGACGACGACCAGCTCCTCGAGGCCGAAACCGGAGCCACCGTAGGCTTCGGGCACGTGCAGGCCGAGCCAGCCGAGCTTGGCGATCTCATCCCAGGCGGCGGGAAGGTTCTCCTCGGTCGCCTCGAGCAGGGAGCGGTTGGCCTCGAGCAACTGCCGCTTGTCGGCCAGGTCGGCGACGGTGGCGCCCAGCGCCTGGTGGTCTTCGGTGATGGCGATGGCCATGATGCGTGCTCCAAAGGGGTCAGATACAGCGACGACGGGGCCCAGACTCTACGCCGGGGACCCGGTTCCCTGCGATGTCCGGAGGACCTTCACTCTCCGCTAAATGAGAGAATTCACCAATCCCTCATTGGGTATAGGGTGGCTCCATGGCCGATGACGAGTCTGCTTCGGTACCCCTGGGCAAGGGGGAGCAGACTCGGTTGGATATCCTCCACGCCGCCATTGCCCGCTTCGGGCGGGACGGGTTCAGGGGCACGTCGGTGGCCGACATCGCCCGCGACGCCGGGGTGAGCGGCACCGCCGCCTACGCCTACTTCGACAACAAGAAGGCCCTCTTTCTGGCCGCCCTCGACGAGGACGCCGCTTCGGCGATCTCGGAGGGCATGGCGATTGTGTTCGACGAGTCCGTCGGTCATCGCTGGCGCCAGGGCCTGCTGGTGAGCCTCGTCGAGGCGGTGAGCCGCCATCCGCTCGCCCGTCGTGTGCTGGCCAACCACGAGCCTGACGTTCTGGACCGGGTGGTCGATCTGCCGGCGCTGGCCGAGCTGCGCAAGGCGGTGGCGGCCCGGCTGACCGCCGAGCAGTTCGATGGGCAGATCCGCGCCGACATCGACCCTGCGGTCGTCGGCGCCGGCATCGTGTCGATCATCCTCTCCCTGCTGATGACCCTCACCCAGCTGGGCGAGCATGCACCCACCGACCAGGCGGCTGACGTGGTGGCCGTGTTCGAGGCGGCGCTCGACCCACCCCGCTGAACTGCTTCGACGTGGCCAGGTCGTCGGGGGTGGCCACCTGCTGGATCGAGGCGGCCGCCGAACTCCAGCCCCGAACTGGCCTTGCCTACCAGGCGAGTTCGTCGCATCCCTCGTGGTCGCTCGGCTCCACCTGCAGGGTGGCGTGGCCGATGTCGTAGCGCTCCTGGAGCAGGCTCCTCGCCTGGTCGAGCACCCCGTGCGAGCGATCCATCGTGTCGACCACCAGGTGGACCGAGGCGTTCTCCATCTCGGAGGTCAGCGTCCACACGTGCAGGTCGTGCACGTCAATCACGCCAGGGATCGCCGCCAGCGACCTCCTGACCTCCTCGAGGTCGATCTCCGGTGGCGCCGCTTGGAGGAGGATCCGCACCGCCTGGTTGCCGAGGCGCCAGGTGCGAGGCAGAATCCACAGCCCGATCGCCGCCCCGATCACCGGGTCGACCCACGTCCAGCCGAACACCTGCAACAGGACGGCGGCCACGATCACCCCGACCGACCCGATCGTGTCGGCCACCACCTCGAGGTAGGCGCCTTCCACGTTGAGGCTTTCCGAAGCGCCCTCGCGCAGCAACGCGAAGGCGATCAGGTTGACGACCAGGCCGATGCTTGCGACGACCAGCATGGGCACGCCGAGCACCTCGGGCGTGCCGGTGATGCGCTTGATCGCCTCGATCAGCACGTAGATGGCGACGCCGAAGAGCAGCAGTGCGTTGACGAACGCCGCCAGGATCTCCAGGCGATACAAACCGAAGGAGTGCTGGCCTGCGCTGGCCTTCTTCGCGTGACGGTTGGCCAGCTGGATGGCGGCCAGTGCCATGCCGAGGCCGATGACGTCGGTCAGCATGTGTCCGGCATCGGAGAGCAGCGCCAGGGAGTTGGTGAGCAGTCCACCGATCGCTTCGATGACGAAGTAGCCGGCGATCAGGACGAAGGCGATCAGCAGGCGCTTCTGGTGCCGGGCCCCGGCCCGGAGCGCGCCGCCTCCGTGGTTGTGGTCCCCGCTCATGGGGTCGCCTCGCCCACGGTGCGGGCGTGAGCGCCCCACTGACCGACGGTGTCGTGGGCGCTGTGCGCTCGAGACAGCTGAAGCGTCATGGCCACGACTGGCACGTCTTCACAGATGTGAGGATGACCCAGCACTCGGCGGTGGTCAACTACCCGGCGGTGCTCACCCGTCGGCTGCCGGGTGCTCCTCGCCGGGAAACACGTCGGTTTCGGACTGGTGCCATACCGGATGGTCGCCCGCTGTCTCGACGTTGAATCCGTACTCGAACACCAACGATCCGCCGAAGGTGGCGCCCAGCGACACCAGCAGTGCGATCACGACCGAGAGCACGGCGATGGCGACCGGGGTGGCGGCAGCGACGTTGAACTGCGACAGCCGCCAGGCCAGGTTGATCAGCGCCAGCACCGTGACGGTGACCATGATCGCAGCGTGCGTGTTGATCGTGCGCCTGGCCTGGGTGCCGGCCTCGGAGGAATCCCGGGCGTCCGCCAAGCCGGTGAGAGCGGCGAACACCGAGACGATGACGCCGGCGATGAACAGGTAGGTGCCCGCGTGCCACAGTTCGTCCGCCCAGGCTCGACCATCGCCGGCGATCGTCGAGATCACGTCGAACACGGCGGCGATCAGGTAGGCAGCGATGGGCACATCGGTCAGGGGTGGGTGCGACGGCTTGCCCGATAATCCGCGCGGTCCCTTGAACGTGCGGCCCTTCATGGTCAATGTCGGACGGACCGAGAACTTGCGCATGTGACGCTCCTCGCTTGGTTGGTTCGTGAACTGGTCCTCGTGGGCGATGGTCGGTGTGGTCGGGCGCTCCTGAGGAGCGTGACCCCCGTCATTCAAACTACGGCGGTCTAACGTCAATGTAAAGCCATTTTAGAAGTCAGGGGGCCGGATGCGTTGGCTCGGACGCTCTACCGTGGGGCAGCAAACGATCGGGCGAGCGATGACGGGGCAGCATGGTTGAGCGCAGTCAATGGGTGGAGATCACAGACGAGGACCCGACCCACTCCCAGCGATACATCGAGCGCTTTCGCACGATGGCGGAGGCGGGCCGGGATCTGGCCGGGGAGGCCAGGCTGATCGATGCGATGGCGCCGCGCTCGGCTCGCATCCTCGATGCCGGGTGCGGGCCCGGTCGGGTGGGGTCGACGTTGGCGGAGTTGGGTCACGAGGTCGTCGGTGTCGATGTCGATCCGGTGCTGATCGCCGAGGCTCAACGGGAACACCCGGGTGCAACCTGGCTGGTGGGCGACCTGGCCGAACTCGATCTGCCCGCCGTCGGCGTCGCGGCCGACTTCGACGTGATCGTCTGCGCCGGCAACGTGATGACGTTCCTGGCGCCGAGCACCCGCAGCCTCGTGGTGTCACGCCTCGGCGCCCACCTGGCCGACGGCGGCCGACTCGTCGTCGGCTTCGGCGCCGAGCGCGGCTACCCCTTCGACGAGTTCCGTGACAATGCCGAGGCCGCTGGCCTGGTCCTCGACCTCGAGGTGAGCACCTGGGATCTACGCCCCTTCGGCGAGGAGTCCGAGTTTCTCATTTCGGTCCTCAGTCGGCCGGCCTCCTCCGATTGAGGCGGTGGGGGAGAGCGGGCTCTCAGGGCGGCGGCAACCAACCCATTTAATGAGGTGTTGGCTAGAATATTGTGATGACCTCCTCAGCGCCGTCGATGTCCCGCCCTGGCACGGTCACCCAGGAGTTGCCCGCCGCTTGGCGCAGCGGGATCGCCTTCGTCGCCGTGGGGAGCGCCGCAATCGTCGTCGGTGGGCTGGTGGCCGCTGTCACGCGACCCACCGGCTTCGATGAGGGTCCTTGGGTGGCCGCCTTCCTCGTGCTAGTCGGCGGTGTGGCCCAGATTTTGGTCGGGGGCGGCCAGGCAGCGCTGGTCGCCGACGCTCCGTCGAGGGCGACGCTGTCGGTCGAGCTGGCCACCTGGAACCTCGCCTGCGCCGCCACCGTGATCGGCACCCTGATCGCCAGCCCGCAGCTCACCACGCTGGGCGGTGTGGCGCTGATCGCGTCGCTCGTCGTCTTCTTGGCAGCGGTGCTCAAGCACGGGGCGCGCCCCGGCTGGGTGAGAACCGTGTACGTCGCGGTCGTCGGGTTTGTGCTGCTGAGCACGCCGGTGGGGTTGGTACTGGCCTGGGTTCGCCACGGTTGAGCGGTGCCGCATCTCGGCTGGAGCAGGAAGGGGCCCCATCCGGGCCGTATCCTGGCGGGTCGACCACGCCCGTCACCCTGAAGCCACCTGGACTCACATGCTCGACTTCTCACACATCCCCGTCGTCGAGCTCGGCGGCCTCCAGGGCAACCCATCCACGCGGCGGGCGCTCGCCGGCCGGCTGCGGGAGATCTGCCACGAGATCGGATTTCTCGTCATCACCGATTTTGGGGTCGACCCCTCGGTGACCGGTGACGTCTTCGACCTGATGGACGCCTTCTTCGCGCTGCCGGAGGCGGACAAGGCGCTGATCGACAAGGCGCGCTCGCCGCACTTTCGCGGCTGGGAGGCGGTCGGCGCCGAGCAGACGAACAACCGGGTGGACGTCCGCGAGCAGATCGACCTGTGGTCGGAGTGGCCGGTCGACGCCGGCGGCGGGGCCGCGTACCTCCAACTGCTCGGTCCCAACCAGTGGATGCCCGACGAGCTGCTTCCCGGCGGCCGAGCGGTGATGCAGCGGTGGTTCGCCGAACTCGGTGCGGTGGCCGACCGCCTGCTCAGGTTGATGTCGGTCGGGCTGGGCCTGGCCGAGGATCACCTCGTGACCTACTTCGGCGACCAGCCGATGTCGCTCACCAAGCTGATCAACTATCCGCCCACCCCGGCGGGTCAGGCCGGCGTCAACGCCCACCACGACACCGGCTTTCTCACGCTGCTCGCCACCGGGCCGGTGCCGGGCCTGCAAGTGCAGAACCCGTCCGGGGAGTGGATCGACGTCCCGCCTCGCCCGGACGGGCTGGTCGTCAACCTGGGCGAGTTGCTCCAGGCGATGACCGGCAACTACCTCGTCGCCACCAAGCACCGGGTGATCACCGACCGGCGGCGCCGCTCGGCCGCCTACTTCCACGGTCCGTCGCTGGATGCCCGGCTCGATGTCCTACCCCTCGACGCATCGTTTCGGGAGGCGGTCGCCGCCAGCGACCGCCATGTCGGCGCCGGGTTCATGGCCCAGCGCGCCGAGACCGAGGCCGGGGTGGCCGACATGGCGAGCGATCACCGCCCCGACACCTATGGCGAGCAGCTCTGGAACTACTTCGCCCGTAGCTATCCCGAGCTGATGGAGCGCCACTACCCGGCCGCCGATCGCTGATCTTCTATCCCGATCATGTCGGCGGCGGAACGACCAGTGGATCGGCCCAGCGGGACCCGAACGTGGCCGGCGTCGCGTTCGGGCAGCGAGGCCGGAGCATCGATAGCGTGGCGATCTGCGTTGAGGAACGAGGGGGAGCGAAGCAATGAGTGATCCGATGAGCAACCGACTGGCCCAGCCTGATTTCTGGAATCGGCAGCTGGCCGAACGCATGGCGGAGATGGCCGAGATTCGGGCCGCCGGTCCGTTTGCCCGCACCTCCTTCATCAACCCGCTCACCGGTGAGACCGAACAGTTCTACGGGGTCACCCGCTACGCCGACGTCGTCGAGATCTCCAAGCGACCCCACGACTTCTGTTCGGGCAAGGGTGCCGTCTCCGTCCCCGACATGCCCGAGGAAGCGCTCAACTTCTTTGGCTCGTTCATCAACATGGACGACCCTCGCCACGCCCGCCAGCGCGGCATCGTCGCCCGGTCGTTTACGCCCCGTCAGCTGCAGGGCGTGCTGGATTCGGTCGAGACGATCTGTACCGAGGTGATCGACGGATTCTGCGCCGACGGCGAGGCCGATCTGGTCACGGCGTTCGCCCAGCCGTTCCCGTTGCTGGTGATTTGCGACATGATGGGGATCCCCCGCAGCGAGTTCGACACCGTGTTGACGGCGACCAACGTGATCCTGGGCGGTGGCGACCCGGAGTTCATGGGCGACGGCGATCCGCTGGAGGCGCTGTTCACCGCCGGCCTGGCGTTGACCGGCCTGATGAACGAGCTGGCCGAGGATCGCCGGGCCAACCCAACCGATGACCTCACCTCCAAGCTGGTGCACAACGATGTCGGGGAGGACATGTTGGACCCGAGCGAGATCGCTCCGTTCTTCATCCTGTTGGCGGTGGCGGGCAACGACACCACCCGCACGGCGATCAGCCACGGTATGAACCTGCTTGCTCTCAACCCGGACCAACGCCGGGCGTGGCAGGACGACCTCGACGCCGTCAGCCCCACGGCGGTGGAGGAGATCGTTCGGGTGGCCTCCCCGGTCACCTACATGCGGCGCACGGCCACCCGCGACATATCGCTGTCAGGCCAGGACTTCGTCGAGGGCGACAAGCTGGTCATGCTCTACGGCTCGGCCAACCGCGACGAGCGGGTGTTTGCCGACCCCGAGCGCTTCGACGTCCGGCGTGATCCCAACCCGCATCTGGGCTTCGGCGGGCCCGGCCCCCACTTCTGCCTGGGCGCCCACTTGGCCAGGCGCGAGGTGTCGGTGGCGTTCCGCCAGCTGCTCACCCGGCTGCCCGACATCGAGGTCGACAGCCCCCCGGTGCCGCTGCAGGGGATGGGCATGCCGCTCGTCGGTGGCATCAAATCGCTGCCGGTGTCGTTCACGCCGAGCGACCCGCTCGGCTCGCACTAAAGGCACCCATGCCCGAACTGGGTGGCTTTACTGGAAGCCATCCGAGCGGCCGCCGTCCACCGGGACCGCTGCTCCGGTGAGGTAACCGGCCTGCTCGGAGCACAAGAAGGCGGCGATCTGACCGAAGTCGGCCGCGTCGCCCACCCGCCCCATCGGCACGTCGGCAGCCGCCCGGTCCATGTTGTCGCCGTACAGGCTGCGTAAACGATCGGTGGCGTGCAGGCCGGGTTGGATCGAGTTGACCGTCACCCCGTCAACGGCGATCTCCAGCGCCAGCGATTTGAGAAACCCGGTGGCGCCGGCCCGGGCCATCGTCGACAGCATCAGGGCGGGTGTCGGCTGGCGCACCGAGGCGGACGTGATCGCCAGCACCCGTCCCCAGCCCGCCTCGCGCATCGACGGCACGGCGGCCTCGCACATCCCCACGGTGGACAGCGCATTCAGCTCGAACGCCTTGGCGTACTCCTCGCCGGCGGTCGAGTCGAAGCCCCCGGCGGGTGGACCGCCGGCGTTGGCGACCAGGATGTCGACGCCACCCAGCCGCTCGACCGCCTCGACGACAAAGCGCCGGCCGCCCTCCAGGCCCGTCACATCGCATCGGATCCCGACGACGTCGCCGCCGTCGGCCCGCAACGACGCGACCGCGCCATCGAGTCGCTGCTGATCGCGCCCGCAGATCGCCACCCGCACGCCGTCGGCCGCCAACGCTGCAGCCGTCTCGTAGCCGAGGCCTGACGACGCTGCCGCTACTGCGGCGCCACGGCCGCTGATTCCAAGGTTCATCAGTTCAGGGTAGCGACGGTGGCTCGGACTCACTCCGTCCAGGGAAGGTCGGCCGGGTCGAAGCGAAGCATCGAGGCCGATTGGCTGGCGGTGGCGAGCAGGGTGCCCGACTCACTCCAGATATGAGCCGAGCCGTGCCCGTAGTCGCCGACCGCCAGGTGGGGTCGCAAGTCGACCAGCACCCACTCGGTCTCCTCAAAGGCGCCGATGCGGATCGAGTTGTCCAGGCTGATGCCGCCGGCCATCACCCCGCAGGCGTGGGCAACGGACAGTGGCACCATGTCGGCCAAATACGCAGCGATCGCCGGCGTGATCGCCACCCGGTCCCGTCGGCGCACCCACACGCACATCCGACCGGGTCCGGGGTCGGGGTGGGCAACGATCGTGGGCTCGCGGAAGTCGAGTGCAGCGTTGAAGCCGAGCTCCCAGAGCTGTTCGGGGAATTTGGCGGTGATGCCGGCGTTACGGGCCATGCCAACGAACGGGCTGGACCAGCGTTCGGAATCCTCTGGTGACGACACGGTGGGCGACCGCTCGAACGTGCCGGCCAGCCCATGGTCCTTGTAGTGACCGGTGGCCCCCAGCGAGGCGAACATGATGTCGCCGGCGGCGTTGGTGCCGGTGACCCGCACTTGGTTGGTGCGGCGTCCCGGGGCGAGCACCTCGGCGTGTACCGAGATCTCCTCGTTCGCCGGTGCGGTGGCGATGAACTGGGTGGTCATCCACAACGCCGTGCGGTCGGACACCGCCTCGGCGGTGGCGATGGACACTGCGATCGCGGTGCCGCCGTAGAGCCGTCCGTCGAGCCGGGCCAGGTGGTTCTGGACGGTGAAGTGGAAGCGGCCGTCGCCCGTGCCGGGCAACAGGCCGAGGAAGTCCTCGTCGGTGGTCATCGGCGCACCGTACCGGGGGCGCCATCGCCCGGACGAACAGCCCCGTCGGGCATCGGCGCTTCGATATCGCCGACGGCCGGCTCGCTAGGCGCAGCGACGCAATACGCTGCGGAGATGAGCAGTTCAGTGGATCCTCCTGACCCCGGGGCCCGTCGGTGAATCCCGGCCGCCCTCAGCCCGGGTCACCGCTCGACCCGCCGGCAGGCTGGGCTCGCTCCCCCGAGGTGGTGCTGGTGCGCCACGGCGAAACCGAGTGGAGCAAGAGCGGTCGACACACCGGGCGAACGGACGTGCCGCTCACCGAGCACGGGCGTCAGGAGGCTCGGCACCTGGGTGTGGCGCTGGACGGTCGGTCGTTTGCGCACGCATGGTGCAGCCCCCTGAGCCGTGCAAGCGACACCTTCGAGTTGTCGGGGGTCGACGCGCCGGTGGAGATACTCGACGATCTGCTCGAGTGGGACTACGGCGACTACGAGGGCGTGTCCACCGCCGAGGTGCGGCGCACGATTTCGGACTGGTCGGTGTGGACCCACCCGGTCACCGGAGGCGAGTCGGTCGAGGCGGTGGGGGAGCGGGCCGATGGTGTGATCGCCCGGCTACTCGAGGTCGGGGGCGACACGGTGCTGTTCGCTCACGGCCAGTACCTGCGGATCCTGGCCGCTCGGTGGATCGGGCTACCCGCCGAGGCCGGCCGGCTGCTCAGCCTCGACACCGCCGCTGTCTCGGTGCTCGGCTACGAGCGGGAGACGAGGGTGATCCGCCGCTGGAACCAGAGTGGATACGCCGGCGAGAGCAATCACAGACGGTGACGCTGCTCTCGACACCACCCTCCCTGTCAAGGCCCGGGTTGTCGCTGCCAGGGGCTTGGTTACTGCTTCCAGGGGTTTGGCTAGTGCTGACAGGGGCTGAGTTGCTGCTGCCACGTGTCGGGCTAGTGCTGCCATGGGCAGTGCCGACACTGGTTGCCGCAGCAGGGTCGGGCGGCCAGCGTTGTCGCCGTCATGACGAACAGGCCGGTGGCCGGGTCGAGGTAGCCGTCGTCACCCGCTTGTGAGGCGGCATCGTGGGCTGCCATCGCCGCCTCGAAATCCCGATCCTGAGGGCCGAACC
This sequence comes from Candidatus Neomicrothrix sp., assembly GCF_035329545.1. Taxonomy (NCBI): domain Bacteria; kingdom Bacillati; phylum Actinomycetota; class Acidimicrobiia; order Acidimicrobiales; family Microthrixaceae; genus Candidatus Neomicrothrix; species Candidatus Neomicrothrix sp. The sequence goes on along the minus strand of NZ_DAOLGP010000007.1, from coordinate 61,543 downwards.
GCTCGAACGACGGCCGCTTCCAATCGGCCCGGAGCCGTTCCGGGGAGGCGCCGGGCATCAGGACCTTTGGGGTGCTGGGCAGGTCGTGTCGGTCGCTGTCATCGGCCGATGGCGGTTGCCAGGCCTTTGGGGTCGGCGACGCTGACCCACAGCGCCGAGTGGTTCTTGAGCCCGATCACCTTGCGGATCGGCTTCTTGAACGCGACGCACAGGCCGGAGGTGTGGTTGGTGCCGAAGGTCAGGCCGTCGTCGGCAAAGCTCAGACGAGGGCCGACGGCCGTGTACCAACGGTGGGGCCCGGTGATTTCGGTGTGGTCGATGTTGTCGAGCGGGGTCTCGACGGAGAAGTACCCGTACTTGGCTCGGAACATCCCGTCTTCGGTCAGGTCCACCCCATCGGTGTCCCTGACGCCGAGCACGACGAACATCGGCTTCCACCGGTTGTCGAGCCGATATGGAAATGTCGCTGATGTCGCCATCGGTGCAGCTTGCCAGAACCGCATGACAACGCCGAGGCGCCCGGACCCGAATACTCCGGTACGGTGACAGAGTGAAGAAGATCATCGCCCGCATCGCGCTCTTCCTCGGGCGTTACAAGCTGGTCAACCGTCCCCCGGACGAACCGGTGATGCTCCTCATCGCAGCACCGCATACCTCCAATTGGGATTTCATGTTGATGCTGTTCATGGCGTGGGCCAGTGACCTGTCGCCTCGCTGGCTGGGCAAGCGTGAGATGTTCGACGGCATGCTCGGCCCGGTCTTCAAGCGTCTCGGCGGTGTGTCGGTCGACCGCGACAACCCCGGCAACCTGGTCGATGACCTGGTGGCCGAGGCCCGCACCACGTCGTCGCTAGCGCTGGTCGTGCCGGTGGAGGGCACACGAGAGAAGGGCGACTACTGGAAGTCGGGCTTCTACCGCATTGCCTCCGAGGCCGACATTCCCATCGTGCCCTCCTTCCTCGATGGCCCCACCCGCACGGGTGGCTACGGCCCGACCGTCATTCCGTCGGGTGATCTCTCGGCTGACATGGACAAGTTCCGTGCGTTCTATGCCGACAAGCGCGGCGTGAAGCCGAAGAACAAGACCACTCCGCGTCTACGCGAGGAAGACTCGGCGATCGCCTGACAGGCGCGGCGGCGCACCCATTTCGGGCTCACGCCGTGTAGCTCCTGGTTAGTATCGAATCCGTGAGCGACTACGTGATTCCCGATCCGGAGCCCAAGGAGATCGACGAACAGTTGTCGATCGAATTGCGCCACCTCGCCGACAACGCCGTCCTGAAGGCCAAGCCCCAGGGCGATGAGCGCTGCGACAACTGCCTGTACTACCTGGAGAACACCGCCGAGATCTCCTACTGCTGGCATCAGAAGCTGCGCATCCTGGTTGGCGGCGAGTGGTGGTGTCAGTGGTGGGAGGAGATCGCTGAGTAAGGACCGCACTGCCCCGTCGGACCCGCCGTCGTATTGGAACGGCGTCGACACCTCAGCCAACGACCGCGCCCACGTGTTCCACTCGTGGTCGGCCCAGGCGTTGATCAACCCGCTGGCGATCGCCGGCGGCGAGGGCAGCTGGGTGTGGGACTTCGACGACAACCGATACCTGGACTTCAGCTCCCAGCTGATGAACGTCAACCTCGGGCACCGTCACCCCAAGCTGGTGGCGGCGATCCAGGAGGCGGCCGGACGTCTGGCGACGATCTCTCCGGTCCACGCCAACGCTGATCGCTCCGAGGCGGCTCGGCTGATCGCCGAGGTTGCCCCTGAGCAGCTCAACAAGGTGTTCTTCACCAACGGTGGCGCCGATGCCAACGAAAACGCCATCCGCATGGCGCGTTTGCACACCGGACGCCACAAGGTTCTGGCCGCCCATCGCAGCTATCACGGCGCCACCGCCGGTGCGATCACGATGACCGGCGACCCGCGTCGCTGGGCGTCGGAGCCGTCGATCCCTGGGGTGGTGCGCTTCTTCGGGCCGTACCCCTACCGCTCGTCGTTTCACGCCGATAGCCCGGCGCAGGAGTGCGACCGGGCGCTGGCCCACCTCGACGAGCTGTTGATGTTCGAGGGTCCGCACAACGTGGCAGCGATCATCCTCGAACCGGTGGTCGGTACCAACGGCATCCTCGTGCCGCCCGACGGCTACCTGGCCGGCGTGCGGGAGCTCTGCGACCGCCACGGCATCATGATGATCTCCGACGAGGTGATGGCCGGTTTCGGCCGTTGCGGCGAGTGGTTCGCCATCGACCGCTGGGACGTCGCTCCCGACATCATCTGCTTCGCCAAGGGGGTGAACTCCGGCTACGTGCCCCTCGGCGGCGTGATCATGTCCGACGAGATTGCCGCCACCTTCGACGAGCGGGTCTACCCGGGCGGGCTCACCTACTCGGGGCATCCGCTCGCCTGCGCCTCGGCGGTCGCCTCGATCGGCGTGTTCCGCGACGAGAACATCTTGGAGTCCGCCCGCACCCTGGGCACCGACGTGATCGGCCCGGAGTTGGAGCTGATTGCTGAGCGGCACCCGTCGGTTGGCGAGGTGCGCGGCCTCGGCGCCTTCTGGGCGATCGAGTTGGTGCGTGATCGCGATTCCCGCGAGATGTACGTGCCTTATAACGCTTCTGGCACCGATGCGAAGCCGATGGCCGACGTCGTGGCGGCGATCAAGGAGCAGGGCGTGTGGGTGTTCGCCCACTTCAACCGGATCCACATCACCCCGCCGTGCAACGCGAGCCATGACGACGTGCGCACCGGCCTGGCGGCGATCGACAAGGCCCTCGAGGTGGCCGACGACCACATCGGGTGAGGTCTTCTTGCTGAGCGCGACGGGACCTCGGCGATCCGCTGAACTCTGCCGCTATCGCGCGCTCTACGACGCGATAGCGGCAAACCTCGCCGTTCAGCTGTCGCCCTAGGTGCGGATCATGGAGGCATCAACCGACGGCATGGTCGTCGCCATCTCAGCATCTGAGCGAATCCCCGAGATGGAGCGCCGCTTCTTGGCTGCCCATCCCGGGGCGGAGCTGCTGTGGACCCCATATGTGGAGTCGCTGGAGGCGCGGTCGTCCAAGGCCCGGCACGGCGGCGTCAACGCTGACGGGTTGCCGACCCCGGAGATCACCGACGAGTTGCGCGACGCCTGGGCCCGCACCCAGGTTTTGGTTGGCCTGGATCTACCCGCCGAAGCGGCCGAACTGTTTCCCCGACTGGAACTGCTCCAGCTGGCGTCCGCCGGATACGACAAGTGCGATCTGGGTGCGTTGGCGTCAATGGGGGTGCGCCTGACGACCGCCAGCGGGCTGGCCGCACCCAGCATCGCCGAGTTCGTGATGGGTCGGCTGCTGGCGGAGTGGAAGCACTTCCGCGCCCTTGACGCCCAGCAGAGGGCGCACGACTGGACGCAACAGATGGGCGGCGAGGTGGCGGGTCGCACCTTGGGCATCGTCGGCCTCGGTGCGCTCGGTCGGGCGATCGCCCGCCGGGCGAGGGCTTTCGACATGATCGTGCTGGCCACCAGGGCGTCGGCCCAAGCGGGCGACAGCGACCCCGACGTGGACGAGCTCTATCCGGCGGCGGCGCTCGACGACATGCTGCAGCGGTGCGATGCGGTGGTGGCCACGCTGCCGGCCAACGAGTCGACGTTCGACATGTTCGATGCTTCGCGGTTCGCCGTGATGGCCGAGGGCACGGTCTTCGTCAACGTCAGCCGAGGCTCGCTCGTGGTTGAGACCGACCTGATCGAGGCGTTGCGGTCAGGTCATCTGCGGGCCGCCGTCCTCGACGTGACTCGGGTGGAGCCACTGCCCTCTGACGATCCGCTGTGGGACGCACCCAACTTGTACTTGTCGCCCCACACCTCGACGTCGCTCGACCGCTACGCCGACAACCTGGTGGATCTGGCGGCAGACAATCTGACTCGCTACGTCGAGGGCCAACCGCTGCGCAACGAGGTCGACCTCACCAACCGATCCAGCTCGGGTGGCCTGGTTGCAGACGAGGTCTGATGGGCAAGTTTGCTGACAGTCGGATCTTGATGGGGACGCTGATCGTGACGCTGCTGGCGTTGGCCTACTTGGGTCTGGCCCCGACCAACGACGCAAGCTTCTCGTGTCAGACCCTCCCGGTGGTCCGGATGGTCAATCCCGAGGCCGAGGCCGCCCCTCCCGGCTTCTTCGACTCCGGCACGCAATGCAATGCCGACGCTCAGGGAAGGGCTCGCTCGATGGGACTGGTCCTTGTGATCGGCGCCATGGCCACGGCCATCGCGGCGCTGTTGGCACACCGAAGGAACCAACGTGGCTCTGCACGCCCTGCCCAACCGGAACCAGCATCCGGTCGAGAGGAATCCTCCCGCTGAGGTCAACCCAGCTTGGCGAGGAAGGCCTCAACTGCATCGGTCCAAGCAAGGAGTTCGCCGAGCGTCGACGCCACCTGCATGGTGGCGTTGGGCAGGAGGTCGGCCAAGGCCTCGGCCGTGGACACCGGATGGCCGGGATCGCCCGACCAGGCCAGGATCAGCGTTGGCGCGGCGATGGTGGCCACGGCGTCGGCATCGGGCAGGTCGGCGTGGCTGGCCCCGCGAAACACTGCCGCCAGCCGCTGCGGGTCGGCTCGCCGCAGCGACTCGGCCCGCAGCTCGCGGAAGTTGTCGACCTCGACGAAGGGATCGGGCGGCGGCACCGCCGCCGACGCCTCGATCAGGGTCTCCACCCCGCCGGTGTCGACCATGTCGGCCATCGCCTCGTACAGCTGAGCCTGGTCGCGGCGGGTGTCCCACGCGGTCGGTGGGATGGTCAGCACCATCGCCCGCACTCGATCGCCGAGGTTGAGCGCAGCGTGCAGGGCGGTGGCGGTACCCATCGACGCGCCGCCGAGCACCACGTCGGCGAGGCCGAGCGTCTCGATCAGGCCGACCTCGTCCAGCGCCAGCCGGTCCCAGGCGCCGTCGTCCGGCGTGGCGAGCGGGCCGGACTCGCCGTGGCCGCGCGCATCGAAGCGCACCACCCGACGGGTCCGGCGGATCCGTTGCCAGTCGATCATCGGGAACTCGTTGTCCTCGGCGACGCTGCGGCTGAGGCCGTGCCCCCACACCAGCGGCGTTCCGTCGAGAGCGCCGTCCTCGGTCGGGCCGACATCCTCGTAGGCGAGGTCGATCCCCCGAATGCGCACGGTTGTGATCATGTTGGCGCCTGATTGGAGAAGATGACGCAGCCTGCGGCGGCGAACATGCCGCCGACGCCCAGGCACACCGACACCTCGGCGCCGGGCACCTGGGCGGGGGCGACGCCCCGCATCTGGCGGATGCTCTCCTGGAGGGCGTACATGCCGTACATGCCCGAGTGCATGTAGCTAAGGCCGCCGCCGTTGGTGTTCATCGGCAGCCAACCGCCGGGGGCGGTGTGGCCGTCCCACACGAACCCAGCCGCATCGCCAGGGGCACAGAACCCCAGGTCCTCCAGGCCGTAGAGGGGCAGGTGGGCGAAGGCGTCGTACACCATGAGGTGATCGACGTCGGCGTGGGCGATCCCGGCGGAGGCGAAGGCGTCTGCGCCGGCCACGCTGAAGGCACGCGACGTGGTGAAGTCGGCCATCTGGGACACCATGGGGGTCTCGGTGCTCTCCCCGTGGCCGAGCACGTACACCGGCCGGTTGGGGAAGTCTGCGGCCCGTTCGGCCGAGGTGAGGATGAGGGCGCCGCCGCCGTCGGTCACCAGGCAGCACTCGAGCAGGTGGAACGGGTAGGCGATCATGCGCGAGTCGAGCACGTCGTCGACCGTGATCGGGTCCCGGAACGTGGCCCGGGGGTTCAGCGCCGCCCAGTTGCGTTGCACCACCGCCACCTGCGCCAACTGTTCGTGGCTGACGCCCCGCTCGGCCATAAACCTCAGGGCCGGGATGGTGAACATCGTCGGCGGGCCGGTCACCCCGTAGGGCGCCTCGAACTGCGCGGGCAGCCCGCCTCGACCACCCCACGGGGCGGTGCCCACCCGCGACCTGCCGCTTTCGGCGTGGGTGATCAGCACGGTAGTGCACAACCCGGCCTCGATCGCAGCGGCCGCGTGGCGGACGTGGATCATGAACGAGCAGCCGCCCACCGACGTGCCGTCCACCCAGTGCGGGGTGATGCCCAGGTAGTGGGCCACGTCGGTGGGGCGCTCGCCGGCGGTGGCGAACCCGTCGATGTCGGCGACGGTCAGCCCGGCGTCGTCGAGCGCGTTGAGCGCCGCGTCCGCGTGCAGCTGGATCTGGCTGATGTGGGGGAGCCGGCCCAGCTCGGTCGTCTCCGCAGCCCCGACGACCGCCACCCGCGCGCCGGTCACGACGCGCTCCCGGCCGGAGTGGCGGCTGCCGGCCGGAACAACGGCAGGCTGATGTCGTCGGTGATCGCCTCGAAGGTCACCTCGACGGCCATGTCCAGCTCGAGCGCCTCGGGGGTCTGCTCGCAGGCGACGATGTTGGTCATCATGCGGGGCCCCTCGGCCAGTTGCACGACGGCGATCGAGTATGGGCCGTCGAAACCGGGATGGGGCCGGTGGCTGATCACGTAGCTGTACAGCGTGGCGTCCCCCGAGGCGTCGAACACCTCGACCGCTCGGCAACTGCACGCCGGGCAGAAGGGTCGGGGCGGGAAGTACGCCTCGGAACAGGCGGTGCAGCGTTGCAGCAGCAGCCGCCCCGCCCGGGTGCCGTCCCAGAAGTGCTGGGTTTCCGGTGTCGGCACCGGCACCGGCCTGCCATTCGCGTCGCTCACGATCCCCCTCGCTTGGACATTCAGATCAGGGTAGGCCAACCGCAGAGTTCGGCGTCGTTGACCTCGCATCAGACCTGATGCCGCACAGCGATCGTACCCACGCTCGATCTGGGTGCGATCACTGTGACCCGGTCCTCAGCGATCGCACCCAGATGCACCTTGGGTGCGATCACTGCGGCGAACCCGGTGACCCGCAGCGGACGGCGGTCGTGTGAAAGCCAGCCCGCATCGCCTCCCCCAATCCAGGAAGATGACAAGTAGCCTTCGCTGAAGGTCGAGAGGAGTTCGGATCTCATGCCGGTGGTGTTGCGAGTCGACGGGTTCCGCTTCCTCTTCTATTCAAACGAGGGCCATCCGAGAGAACCTGCGCACATTCACGTGCTGAGAGGGCGAGACGAAGCAAAGTTCTGGCTGCTTCCGGAAATTGCTCTGGCGTACAATGATGGTTTCAACGCACGAACGCTCAACCGGATTGGGAAGTTGGTTGGGCTTCACCGAGACGACTTGGAAAGCGCTTGGCATGAGCACTTCGCCTGAGGCAGTGAGTTTTGATGATGACTCTATGTGGGTCACGCTCGGCGACGGCCGTACCATCGGAGTGCCCTTGGTGTGGTTCCCCCGTCTCCTCCGTGCCACTCCAGCTCAGCGCGAATCGGTCGAGCTGAGTCGTCGCGGCCTGCACTGGGAAGCGCTCGACGAAGACATCTCGGTTGCCGGTCTCTTGGCTGGTCACGGTGACTTGACGCGCGAGCGAGCTCCAGCCGCGTAGTGCTGAGACACTCGAGACTGTCGCCGTCACATTCTGCAGCCAGGCTGGCCGCGGTGGCGACTAGAGCAGGCCGAGCTGCAGCTTGACCGCGTCGCTCATCATGTGGGCGCCCCACGGCGGGCTGAACACCATCTGTACCTCGGCCTCGTCGACGCCGGGCACGGCCTCGGCCGCCCGCTTGGCGTCGGCGGTGAGCACGTCGCCCATGCCGCAGCCCGGTGCGGTCATCGTCATGTCGATCTCGATGCGGCGACGACCGTCGTCCAACATGACCTCTTCGGTGCGATAGACCAGCCCCAGCTCGACGATGCTGACCGGGATCTCGGGGTCGTAGACCTCCTCGAGCGCCTCGGACACGTAGTCCATCGAAAACGACCCCTTTGCCCGCTCGGCGTCGCGTGCGATCTTGGCGGCCAGCTCTTCGGGCAGCTCGCGTCCCAGCGCGTCGGCGTCCATGCCGTCGATGCGCATCAGGTTGCCGTAGTCGGTCTTCACGGTAAAACTGCCGCCTAGCTCCTGGACGACGCGCACCTTCTCGCCTTCCTTGAGGACGACTTTCTCGCCGTTGGGCACGGTGATGGCGTCAAGGTCGCGGGGCAACGGCCGCATGGCCGATTGGATCGTCATGTCACGTCCTGAAGCTTGGCCTCCCGGTGGAGGTCGTCGTGGCCGATTGCCACCTCGGCGTGCTTGGCGGTGACAATGCCCTTGAGATGGTCGCGCAGCGACTTGGGCTCGACGGTGTCGATCACCTCGCGAATGAAGGCGTCGATCAGCATGCTGCGGGCCAGATCGGCGGCGATGCCGCGGCTCTGCAGGTAGAACATCGCCTCGTCGTCCAGGCGTCCGACGGTGGCGCCGTGGGTGCAGCGGACGTCGTCGGCGAAGATCTCCAGCCAGGGACGGGAGTCGGCCTGGCCGTGCTCGCTCAACAGCAGGTTGCGGTTGGTCTGGTGGGCGTCGGTGTCGACCACGCCCGGGCGCACGATGATGTGCCCGCTGAACGAGCTGCGGGCCCGCTCCTCGATGACCGACTTGAACTCCTGGTCGCTGAAGCAGCTCGACGCGGCGTGATCGGCCGTGATCATCGTGTCGTGGCGCTGGCGCTCGTTGAGCACCTGAAGCCCGGCCAGGTTGGCGGTGGCGTGTTCACCGGTGAACTCGACGCGAAAGGCGTTGCGGGCGATGCGGGCGCCGAGCATGACCGACGTCGAGGCCAGCGTGCTGTTGGCGCCCTGGAACACGTCGGTGTGGCCGACGTGGATGGCCTGGTCGGCCTCGGCCTGTACCCGGTGATGGGCCAGCGTGGCGCCGGCGCCCAACACCATCGTGGTGTCGGCGTTGTTCAGGGCTGCACCGCTGAGGCCCACGTATGACTCGATGATTGAGACCGATGCGTCCTGGCCGACGTGGATCACGGTGCGGGGGTGAGCGACCTCGAGGGTGTCGCCGGGGGCGGTCAGGTGCACCACGTGTACCGGCGCCTCGGGGATCGCCCCCGCTGCGGCGATCACGACGGCGGCGTCGCCCCCGTCGGCGCGGTTGAGCGCCTGAAACCCGTCGGACAGTTCGCTGCCATCGGCCAAGGCGACCAGAGCCTGATGGTCGGGCGGGGCCTGACTGCTCGGCCCGCACCAGACCTCGGACGATTCGGCGGCGTTGGACAGCTCGGGCGAGTAGGCACCGTTGACGAACACCAGGCGCGGGCCGCCGTGGATGCCGGCCAGCGATTCGACCGTCGCCAGGTCGACCGGGCGAGCCGGCGCCGGCGTGGCGTCGCCAAGTGCGGCGCTGAGCTCGTGGTGAGGTGAGTAGTGCCACGGCTCGTCGTGGCGGGTGGGCATGCCGTGCTCGGTGATCCAGGCGAGTGCGTCCGAGCGTCGTTGTGACGTCCCGTTGGTGGCGTCGGCCGACTCCGGGCGGACCAGGTGATCGAACGGGGTGGTGGCCACGGTCACGAGGTCGGGGCGGCGAGGCTGGAGGCGTAGCCCTCGGCCTCGAGCTGGGTGGCGAGCTCGGGTCCGCCGGAGCGGACGATCTTGCCGCCGTTGAGCACGTGGACGTGGTCGGGGCGAACCATCTCAAGCAGGCGGGGATGGTGGGTGATGATGATCATCGAACGGTCGGGCGAACGCAGCGCCTCCACCGCGGTGGCCACCACCCGCATGGCGTCGATGTCCAGCCCGGAGTCGATCTCGTCAAGGATGGCCAGGCGGGGCTCGAGCAGGCTGAGCTGCAGCACCTCGTTGCGCTTCTTCTCGCCGCCGGAGAACCCGGTGTTGACCGATCGGCTAAGGAACGCCGGGTCCATGTCGAGGAGCGCCATCGCGTCCTTGGCCTTTTTCAGGAAGTCGGTGGCGGCGATCTCGGGCAGGCCCTGGGCCGTGCGGCGGGCGTTGACCGCGGTGCGCAGGAAGTACATGTTGCCCACGCCGGGGATCTCGGTGGGGTGCTGAAACGCCAGGAACAACCCGGCGTTGGCGCGGTCCTCAGGCTCCATCGCCAGCAGGTCCTCGCCGTCGAAGTCGACGCTGCCGCCCAGCGTGTAGCCGTCCCGTCCGGTGAGCACGTTGGACAGCGTCGACTTGCCTGCCCCGTTGGGGCCCATGATGACGTGTACCTCGCCGGCGCCGACCTCCAGGTCGAAGCCGTTGAGGACGGTTTTGCCGTCGATGGTGGCCGTGAGATTTTTGATGGAGAGCATCAGCCCACCGTCCCTTCCAAGCTGAGTCGCATAAGTGCCTGTGCCTCGACGGCGAATTCCATGGGGAGCTCGTCGAAAACGTCGCGGCAGAATCCGTTGACGATCATCGAGGAGGCGTCCTCCTCGTCGAGGCCGCGCTGGCGGCAATAGAACAGCTGGTCCTCGTCGATCTTCGAGGTTGAGGCCTCGTGTTCGACCTGCGCCGTCTCGTTCTTCACCTCGATGTAGGGGAACGTGTGGGCGCCGCACTCCGACCCGATGAGCAGCGAGTCGCACTGGGTGAAGTTGCGGGCGCCCTCGGCGGAACGCAGCACCTTGACCTGGCCCCGGTAGGTGCTCTGGGCCTTGCCGGCCGAGATGCCCTTGGCCAGAATCGTGCTCTTCGTGTTTTTGCCGATGTGGATCATCTTCGTGCCGGTGTCGGCCTGCTGCATGGCGGTGGTCACCGCCACCGAGTAGAACTCGCCGACAGAATCGTCGCCCTGCAGGATGACGCTGGGGTACTTCCAGGTGATTGCCGAACCGGTCTCCACCTGGGTCCAGGAGATCTTGGCCCGATTGCCGGCGCGGCCCCGCTTGGTGACGAAGTTGTAGATGCCGCCCTTGCCCTCGGCGTCGCCGGGGTACCAGTTCTGGACGGTGGAGTACTTGATGTCGGCGTCGTCGAGCGCCACCAGCTCGACCACTGCGGCGTGCAACTGGTTCTCGTCGCGCATCGGGGCGGTGCAGCCCTCGAGGTAGCTGACGGTGGCGCCCTCTTCGGCGACGATCAGCGTGCGCTCGAACTGGCCGGTCTGGGCGGCGTTGATGCGGAAGTAGGTCGACAGCTCCATCGGGCAGGCCACGCCGGCGGGGATGAAGCAGAACGAGCCGTCGGAGAACACGGCCGAGTTGAGTGCGGCGAAGAAGTTGTCGCGGGGCGGTACCACCGTGCCCAGGTACTTCTTGACCAGCTCGGGGTGCTCGGCGACAGCCTCGGAGAAGGGACAGAAGATGACGCCCGCCTCGGCGAGGGTGGCCTTAAACGTCGTGGCTACCGAGACCGAGTCGATGATCGCGTCGACCGCCACGCCGGAGAGCCGCTCCTGCTCGCCCAGCGAGATGCCCAGCTTGTTGAAGGTCTCGAGGATCTCGGGGTCGACCTCGTCCAAGCTCTTCGGGCCGTCCTCCTTGGGCTTGGGGGCCGCCCAGTAGTGCATGTCCTGGAAGTCGATCGGCGGGTGGTGCACGTTCTGCCAGCTGGGCTCCTCCATGGCGAGGAAGTGCTCTAAAGCCCCCAGCCGCCACTCGAGCAGCCACTCCGGTTCGTTGTTCTTGGCGGAGATCAGGCGGACGACGTCGGCGTTCAGGCCCTTGGGCGAGAAGTCGGTGTCGATGTCGCTGTGGAATCCGTAGGCGTATTCCCGTTCGACGAAACTGTCGAGGACATCAGTCATGGTGCTCCTGCGGTCGCGATCAGACAATAAACCTAGCGCGGAGGGTGTTTATTGACAAGACGCCGGAACTCGGCACGAATTGCCGGGCCGACCGACGCCCGGGTGCCCCAAGTTACGCGATCGACCCTCGGTTCCCCCATCGGGAGGGCAGGTGGTTCGGCGTTTCGTCGTTCGGCGCGATTCAGCGCCGTTGGTCGGCGAACCACTTGAGGGTGTCGGCGACGGTCTCGTGGATTGGCCGCACCCGGTAGCCGAGCTCGGTGGCGGCCTTGAAGTGGCTGACGCTGGGGGCAAAGCGGAGGGCGTGCAACGAGTCGGGGGTGAACAGCGGGATCCTCGTCCGCGGGGTCAGCTTCATCACCAGCGGTCCGAGCGGGGTGAGCAACGACAACGGCACGTCGAACCTCGGGGCCCGGGTTCCGGAGATCCCCGCGACGAGCTGTCCGAGCTCCTTGAGCGTGATCCGGGTGCCCGACAGGAGATAGTTCTCGCCACGGCGCCCGTGTTCCCAGGCGGCGATCAGGCCGTTGACCACCTCGCGGACGTCGACGAAGTCGAATCCGCCGGCGACGTTGACCGGGATCTTCCGGTCGCGCAGCTCCAGGATGGTTTCGCCAATTCGGGACGGGGCATAATCGTGGGGACCGATCACCCCGGTTGGGTTGACGATGACCACGTCGAGGTCGTCGCCCGCCGCCTTGAGCAGCGCCTGCTCGCCGGCGTACTTCGACCGGTCGTACGCCGGGGCATGTTCGTCGATCGTGCGCGGGCCGGTCTCGTCCAGCGACGGCCCGCACTTCTCCAGATCGAAGGCGTGCACCGAGGAGCAGTGCACCACGCGCTCGACCCCAGCGTCCCGGGCGGCGTTGGCCACGTTGGCGGGTCCCTCGACGTTGACTTTCCGCACCTCGCCGGTCGGGTCGCCGACGATCGAGATCATCGCAGCCAGATGAAAGACGACGTCGGCGCCGTCGAACGCCGCAGCGAGGGAGGAGCGGTCGCGGACGTTCACCTCGACGAAGTCGACGTCCAGGCCGTCGAGGGCTGGGCTGCGCCGAAGGTCGGCCGCGCACACCTCGATCCCTCGGTCGAGCAGGCTGCGGAGGAGGTTGGCTCCGACGAGCCCGGAGGCTCCGGTGACGGTGGCACGGGTCATGGCGGTCCTCGCAGGGTATGGGGGGCACATTGGCGTCCCGGCCGCACCGAGCACGCCATCGATGCGCACGAGCAGCACGTAGCGGCCCGGCGGGACC
>NZ_DAOLGP010000007.1:0-48626 GCF_035329545.1 Candidatus Neomicrothrix sp. | reverse complement strand
CGATCCTACCCGCCGATGCCGCCAACGGTTCCGGTCGCCGAGCATCGGGATTGCCCCGACGATGTGCGGTGACGTTCGGGTGCGCTCACCATTCCAAACTGGTTGGGAATCGACCGGATGACTCGGCTCGACCCGGACCTCACCAAGTGGTTGCGTCGTGTCCGGTGGCGGGTAGCCGGCTGTTGAGCTGGGCGCACAATTCCGTAGCGGCGGGGAAGCCGCACTCCCGTCGCCAGAGCTCGACCAGCGCATTTCGAAACGGGGCGTCGTGCCCGGAACCGGACGCGACGTGGCCGAGCTCGTGGCACACCGCCGTTGCCGTCCAGTGCTCACCGTCGACAAACCACAGGAGTCCGGCTCCGTCGCGCCTGCAGGCGGCCGAGAAGGTGGCGGTTCGGGACCGGCGTTCCACGTGAACCTCGATGGGTGCTCCGGGAAACGTGTCCGCCCACCAGTCGGAACAGACGATTGCTTCGACGTGGGTGCGGAGCTCGGCGAACGTGCGGTAGCGCCGTGGCGGGAACGCCGCTGAGACCGCATCCTCGGCTGCGTAGACGGCGCCAGCCCGGGCGTCGCCACCGGCCGTCTCAGCGCTGCGGGTGCTCACCGGCGCAGCGCCCTGGGACTGGGCTTCAGGTGTCCGCCCAGCTCGGCTCGATCGCCGGCACGCTTGCCCGCCCGGGCACCGGAGGACGAGCTGCCGCTGCTGACGTAGCTGCTGCGCAGCCGCGGGAACTGGCGTCGGGTTTCCTCGTCCACCCGCTTGGAGCGGTCGATCAGCACGAGGGCCGCCGAGGGCTGCGATGCTCCGGCAACGCGATCGTGTTCGACGCCGGCAGTGTGACGCGCCGACTGAAGCCGCTCGTCAACCCGGTTGGAAAACGCCACGATGAAGCTGCGACGCCACTGAGCGGTCGCCGTCGGAGTTGGCTGCCGGGACTCGTCGGCCAGCATGGCGCGGGTCATCTGCACGAGCAGCGAGGAGAACAACAGCTCGGTCACCTCGACGTCGTGGCCGAAGCCGATCAGCGCCACCCGATGGCCATTCGATGAGGTGCTCATTCGGATCACGCGACATCCGTTTGCCTGGGCGACGACACCGAGCAGCACGGTCTTTCGGTTGGCATAGGGCGCCGTGACGTCGACGGTTCTCGTGATCGGGGCCGAGCGCTCCTGCTCGGGCGTGTCGGCCCACACCATCGCCTCGTCCAGTTCCCACTTTGAGACCAGCGCCGCCGCCTTTGACAGGTAGGTGGTCGCCTCGTCGGGAAAGTTGGTCTCCTCGGCCTTGGCGAGCAGGGCGCGGACCTTGCGCAGACGGTCCGAGGCGAGTGGGTCGTTCACGACGTCGCCCCAACCAGCTCGATGAGTTCGTTCAGGTCTCGGATCTCGTGGGTGGGCGCCTGGTCGGTCGGGTTCGCGCGGCCCGTGGGGTTGTACCAGCACGTGTCGATGCCGTAGCCCCGCCCGCCGGCGATGTCCGAGCCGAGGTTGTCGCCGACGATGATGGCGCCGCCCTTGTCGGGCCACCCCAGCGCCTCGAACGTGACGTCGAAGATCGCCGGGTTGGGCTTGGCCGAGCCTGCCTCGGTGGAGATGACGATCGTCTCGAACAGCGGCTCGATGCCGAGGCGTTCGAGTCGTGGACGCTGGACGTCGGCGAGAGCGTTGGTAACCATCGCCAGCGTGGCCGTGCTTTTGAGACGGTGGAGCAGGTCGAGCGCGCCGGGATAGAGCTCGCCGTGGGCACCCATGGCGAGGAGAAACACGTCGGCCAAGCGTTGCGGTTCGGCGTCCAGGCCGAGGCGATCCACCCATTGCTCGAAGCGCAACAGGTGCACGTCGCTCGGCGCCAGCGTGCCGGCGTGGACCGAGTCCCACAGCGCCAGGTTGATCTCGCGGTAGGCATCGAAATGGTCGGAGTTTGGCGCCAGCCCCAGCTGGGCGATCGTGGTGTCGAAGGCCGGCGCTTCGGCGCCGTCGGTATCGAACAGTGTGAGGTCGAAGTCGAACAGCACGGTCGAGTAGGTCATGTCCGCCTCGGGTTGATCGGGCATCGGGGGGACATCCGACGATAGGGCACCTGACGCTCGATCACAGTGGGCCACGCTCCCCGGGTTGCGTCCCTCGCCGGGGACGTCGTGTGAGGAGCGGCCCGCCCTCGCTCCTCGATGTTGCCGGGCGATCTGTCGACCACGCGGTGCAGCTACTCTCATCCCGTCCGGGGCGACCACCCGGCGATTGATGACGCCACTGGGGGCCACCGAGCGATGTCCACGCCAACCGACACGACGCCGACCGAACTGCCGCAGGGGGACGAGGAGCCGATCAACGTCCCGGTCAGCGATGTGGGCTCGGACACACCGATCGAACTCGATCACGACACCGTCGCCCGGTTTCAGTTCCACGGACGCGACGTCGGTTGGCTGATCGAGCGGCGGGCCGCCGAACGCAGCGACCACCCCTTTCTCGTCTGGCAGCCCAAGGCCGGGCCTGCCCGCACCTGGACCTACGCCGAGTTCGCCGCCGCCAGCGCCGAGGTCGCTCGTGGGCTCATCGCCCGCGGCGTCGGCGTGGGCGATGCGGTGCTCATCCACGCCGAGAACTGCCCCGAAGCGGTCATCGCCTGGTATGCGGTCGCCCGCCTGGGCGGCATCGCGGTCACGACCAACACCCGCAGCGTCGCCGCCGAGCTGAGCTACTTCATCGAGCACTCGGGCGCTGTGGGCGCCATCACCCAGCCGAAGTTGGCGGCGGTGGTGGCCGAGGCCGGGCCTGATTTGGCCTGGACGGTGGTGACCGAGGACAACTCCGGCGAACCGGCAGGCTCCGACGAGGCGGCGCACGGCTTCGAGCCGTTCGAGGCGTTGATGGGTGACCCCGGAGCGCTGCCGGCGCTGGAAGCGGACCCGCTGCGCCCGGTGAGCATCATGTTCACCTCCGGCACCACGTCCAAGCCCAAGGCGGTGGTGCACACGCACGGCAACGTGCTGTGGAGCGCCACGGTCAACCCACCCAACATCGACTTCGGGCCCGACGACACCTACATGTGCTACCTGCCGTTCTTCCACATCAACACCCAGGGATGGGCGATGTGGACGGTGCTCGGTGCCGGCGGCACCGTCGTGCTGCAGCCCAAGTTCTCGGCCAGCCGTTTCTGGGAGGTCATCGCCGCTCACGAGGTCACCCACCTGTCCCTGATCCCGTTCGTGTTCAAGGCGGTCGGTGCCGAGCCGATCCCCGAGCAGCACACGGTGCGAGTGGGGGTGTTCGGCCTGATTATGCCGTTCCTGGACGAGTGGTTGGGCATGCGGGTGATGGCCGCGTACGGCATGACCGAGCTGGTGACCCATTGCGTGCGCTCCGACCCCAACGAGGTCTACCCCGACATGGCGATGGGCAGGGTGGCGCCGGGCTATGAGCTGATGATCATCAACCACGGCACCGGCCGCCCCGCCGAGGTGGGCGAGATGGGCGAGCTGTGGATCCGTGGGGTGCGGGGCATCTCGGTGTTCCAGGAGTACCTGAACAACCCGGAGGCGAACGACAAGATGTTCACCGACGACGGTTGGTGCAGGACCGGCGACGTGGTGCGCCTCGAGGCGGACGGCAACATCTTCTATTGCGACCGGGACAAGGACGCGCTGAAGGTGGGCGGCGAGAACGTCTCCGCCCGCGAGGTGGAGGATGTCTGTCGTACGGTCCCCGGCATCGACGACATCGCAGTCGTGGCCAAGAGCCACGAGATGCTCGACATGGTGCCGGTCGTCTTTGTGATCCGCACGGAGACCGCCGAGCCTGAGGCGATCATGTCCGAAGCGATCATCGCGGCGTGCCGCAGCGTCCTGGCCGACTTCAAGGTGCCCCGCGGGGTGTACTTCGTCGAGGAGTTTCCCCTCGCCGAGCTGGGCAAGATCTCGAAGAAGGACCTGCGCGAGCTCGCCGACTCCTTCGAGACATGACCATCGGCTGACCGGATGGGGCGGCCGAGTCAGTAGCCCGAGTACCGCTTGAGGGCCAGGCGATGAAGGCGGGTGGGCGCCCGGTTGATGATCGCTCGTTGCAGCCTGGACCCGGGCCTGTCGACGACCCAATGGACACGCGTGCGGTCCTCGGTGGCCGAAACGATGGCGTTCGCCACGTCTTGAGCGCCCAGGTTGACGCCGACAGCATCGACGATGTCGCCGTCGGCCCCGTCGAGCATCCCCGTGCCGACGAAGCCTGGAGCGATGTCGCACACGTGGATGCCGTGTTGCTCCCATTCGATGTTGATCGCTTCGGTGAACCCCTTCACCCAGAATTTGCTGGCGGAGTAGCTGGCCAGCTGGGGGACGCCGTAGTCGGCGGAGGCCGAGCACATGTTGATGACCTGCGGGTCGGTTCCCCCCTTCAGGTACGGGAAGGCCAGGTGGGTGCAGGTGAGCACGCCGTCGACGTTCACACGGGTGATCGTCCGGTGTCGGGCGAGGGGTAGCGACTCGAAGTCCGCCATCGAGAGCAGGCCGGCGTTGTTGAGCAGCGCGTCGAAGGAGCCTCCATGGGCGCTGGCAAAGGTGGCCATGACCGCGCCGACGCGCTCGGCGTCGGCGACGTCCATGTGTTCGTAGCTGTGGCGGTCGCCCAGCTCGGCCCGTTGGGCGGCGAGTGCCTCATCGTCCACGTCGGTGAGGCACAGCACCCAGCCGCGGCCCGCCAGCAGCCGCGCGGCGGCCAGACCGATGCCGGCACCCGCCCCGGTGATCACCATCGTTCTTGGCGGCACGCCGGGCCCCTCGAGCACCGTCGACCGAAGAAACTCGATCTGCTCGCCGACGAACACCTCGAACGCCTCCCCGGTGTAGGGCTCGAAGTGGCCGACGTCATGAACTTTCAAGGTGACGTGGCGACCGGCGCCGGCCGCTTTGATCGCCGCTGCCGGCGGGGTGGTCTGATCCCTGGTGCCAACCTGCATCAGCACCGGCACGGTCAGGTGCGCCAATGCCCGGCCTGGGGAGTAGCCGGCGAGCCTGAGGCCAAACCGAGCGGCGACCCGCTGATCGAAGTCGAACCCCTCCGGTACCAGGTCGAGGTACTCGGTGGCCTCGGGTGAGGACATGATGGCCAGCTCGCCGGGTCGTCCGGTGGCGGGCACATAGTGGGGGGATCGGCCGAGCGCCTCCCGGCCGGCGTCGTAGAGCGCGTGGATGCCGAGGCGGGCGCTGGCGGCCAGACCGGTCGAACGAGCCGACGCGACGGCGTCGGTGTGGGGCACCTGTGCGATAACGCCGGCGGCATTGACACGTTGCGCCAAGTGCAGCACGTGGCCACCCGACAGCGAGGAGCCCCACAAAACGATCCGGGTGCCATCGACCAGGGGACGCGTCCGGGCGTAGGCGACGGCGGCCTCCCAGTCGGCGTGTTGGGCGTCGATGTCGAGCAGTTGGCGTGGCTCGCCTTCGCTCGACCCGAAGCCCCGATAGTCGAAGACGAAAACGAACATGCCGGCGGCGGCGAAGCGCTCGGCGTAGGCGTCCAGGCGCATCTCCTTCACCGCTGCCAGGCCGTGGGCCATCACGACGCACGGTCGCCGCCGGTCATCGCTGGACGCATCGGCGTCATCGCCGCCGTCGGCAGCCGGGTACCACCAACCGGAACACCTGGTTCCGTCCACCACAAACGTCACATCGCTTCGCCCCATGAGCATTTTCCCTCCGGAATGGACCGACGAGGCGGTCCTCGTGTCCCCCGCTTGCACCTCGATCGGCTGGTCGATCAGACGGCGAGCGCCTACCGTAGTCCGATGGACATTCAGAACCGACGACGTGCCAGGGGGGCCGCATGCGGGTTTGGATCGATTGGTGGCGCGGCCATGGCCGGCAATTGGGCGCGAGAGCGGGTGCGTCGTGAACGCTGACGCTGTGCCCTCTGCCGATTGGGAGAGCGCCGGCACCCGGGCCGCCCGGCACCCGGAGGACGGTCGGGCCGGTCGCACCAAGACCGCACTGCGGGAGGCGATGGTCGCCTTGGTGCTCGAGCAGGGTTACGACGCGGTCTCGGTCGAGGCGGTCGTCGAACGGGCCGCCGTCACCCGGGCGGCCTTCGCCGCCCACTTCGGCACCAAGGAGCGCCTGTTGAACGCGGTCGTCGACGAGTTCGCGGAAACGGTTGCGATCGCGTTCGAGGACGCTGACGTGGAGATCGAAGGAGGTCGCCTCAGCGTTCTTTTGGAACAGGCCCGTCGGTCCCATGATGTGTTGGCAATCATCGTCAGGGGAGAGGGTGACGGCGAGCCGTTGAGACGGTTTGCGCGCCGTATCGCCGAGGTGCTGGCCGAGGACTTCGACGACGAAATGCTCGAGGCGGGCACGACCCCCCGGGCCGATCGTCACCTCGCGATCTCGATGTGGGCCGCCGGCTTGACCGCAGCGGTCGGGTGGTTCATCGATGCCGGAGAGGGCGCCGATCCAGCGAAGGTCGCCGGCGAGGTGAATGCGATCGCCGAGCACGGCTGGGCCTGGGCGGCGGGGCGTGGAACGGCGTCGACCTAGCAACGGGCGCGCAGTCGGCGATGTTCGTTAACGTGTCGCCTGGAGCAAGTCTGCTGGGCATCAGGCGGAACAGATTTGCTGGAGGATGTACAGAGTATGTTTGTTGATCTCGTTGACATGGTGCGTAGCCGCGCCGATTCTCAGGGTGACGAAACCGTCTTCCGATTCCTGCTCGACGGCGAGGCTGACGAGCTTCCGTTCAGCTACGGCGAACTCGACCGTCAGGCTCGCGCCTTGGCGGTGCGCCTTCAACAGGAGGGACGCCCCGGCGACCGGGTCGTCATCCTGATGGCGCCCGGGGCTGAATTCGTCGTTGCGTTCGTCGCCTGCATGTACAGCGGGTTGATCGCCGTTCCGGCCTTTCTGCCCGATGTGATGAACGCCGAGCGGAGCGTTCCTCGCCTGCGGGCGATCGCCCAGGATGCCGAGGCGGTCTGCATCCTCACCGACGAATTGTTCGCCACCTTTCGGGAGCAGTTGTGGTCGGTCGCCCCGGACCTGGCTCGAACCCCGTGGTTGCTGGCTGGTGAGGCGATCCGAACCGGCGACCCCGAAGCGTGGTCCGACCCCGGGCTCGGCGGCGAGGCGATCGCCTTCATCCAATACACCTCCGGTTCGACGGCGCTCCCGAAGGGCGTGGTGCTCACCCACGGCAACCTGCTCGCCAACTCCGAGGTCATCAAGTCAAAGTGTTTTGTCGATGGCGAGTTCAGCGGCGTGTCCTGGTTGCCGCCGTACCACGACATGGGCCTGATTGGTGGGGTGCTGCAACCCCTCTACCAGGGCCGACCAATGGTGCTGATGTCGCCGATGGACTTTCTGGCCAGGCCGCTGCGGTGGCTCCAGGCGATCACCAAGTACTCGGCGACCGTCAGCCCGGCACCGAACTTTGCCTTCGAACTGTGCGTGCGGCGCATTGCACCCGAGCAACGCGAGGGGCTCGACCTGTCGAGCTGGCGGGTCGCCTTCAACGGAGCCGAGCCCATTCGGCCGTCGACGCTGGAGCGCTTCGAGGAGGCTTTTGGGCCCTACGGCTGGCGAGGTCAGACGATGCTGCCCTGCTACGGGCTGGCCGAGTCGACGCTCATCGTCAGCGGGCACGGTCCCGAACTCCCGGCGGTCGTGACCCCCTTCGACCGCGATGCGCTCGGCAAGGGTGAGGCCCGGCCGGCAGCGGAAACAGAGACGGTCGAGCGGCTGGTCGCCTGCGGCGGGACCGAGCCCCTCCACGACATCCGCATCGTCGACCCGGACTCAGCGGTCGAGCTCGACGATGGCGAGATCGGCGAGATCTGGCTGAGCGGACCGAGCGTCGGGCGGGGGTACTGGGGTCGTCGCCGTCAGACCCGGGAGATCTTTGAAGCGAGGCTGGACTCGGGCGAGGGCCCCTTTCTGCGCACGGGCGACCTGGGGTTCTTCCACGATGGCGAGCTGTACGTGGCCGGGCGCATCAAGGACCTGATCATCGTCCGTGGCCGCAACCTGTATCCCCAGGACATCGAAGGGTTGGTTGAGAAGGTCCCCGGGGTTCGGGCTGGGTGCGTGGCGGCGTTCGCCGTCGCCGCCGACGATGGTGCCACCGACGCACTGGCCGTCGTGGCCGAGGTCGACGAGGCCAAGCTCGGCGATCCGAGCGCAGCGGCGGTGGCGATCCGCTCCGCCGTCACCGAGCACTATCAGGTCGCCCCGGCGGTCGTGACGTTGATTCGTCCCCGCTCTCTGGCCAAAACCTCGAGCGGCAAAGTGCAACGCCACGCCGCCAAGCGGGCCTTGGAGGAGGGAGCGCTCGATGCGGTGCTCGCCTGGCCACCTGAGTCGGATCGATAGCACCACCATCATCGACACAGCGCAATCGGACGACACCACACCATCAACGCCGCCGACGGCGGGAGGCAATCGTGAGCATTGACCAGATCAAAGACGCCATTGAATCGGGCGGGACGGGTGACGACCTGGCCGGGCTGGCCATTCCCGATACCTATCGGGCAGCCCACACCCTGCGATCGGAACAGGAGATGTTCGCGGACATGGCGTCCGCTGACAAGGACCCGCGGACGTCGCTGCACGTCGGGCAGGTTGCCACGCCCGAGTTGGCGCCCGACGAGGTCGTCGTGGCGGTCATGGCGAGCGCGATCAACTACAACACGGTGTGGACCTCGGTGTTTGAGCCGTTGTCGACGTTCTTCTTCCTCGACCGGTTTGCACGGGAGGGCCACTGGGAGTCCCGCCATCGTCAGGACTTTCACGTCGTCGGGTCCGATGCTTCCGGGGTGGTCGTCCGGGTTGGCAACGCGGTGCGCAATTGGAAGCCCGGCGATCGCGTGGTGATCGCCCCGGTCGTCACCCATGACCAGGATCCCGATGCCCACGAGGACCAGATGCTGGCGGCAAACCAGCGGGCCTGGGGGTTCGAGACCAACTTCGGTGGCCTGGCCGACCTGACGACCGTTCGGGCCAGCCAGCTGTTGAGGAAGCCAACCCACCTCAGCTGGGAGGAGGCGGCGGTCAACCTGCTGTGCGCAGGAACGAGCTATCGGATGCTCGTCGGTGCGCACGGCGCGCGCATGAAGCAGGGCGACATCGTGTTGGTGTGGGGTGGGACCGGCGGCATCGGCGGGTACGCGGTGCAGATGGTGCTGAACGGCGGCGGCATCCCGGTCGCGGTCGTGTCGTCGCCGGAGCGGGCCGAGGTGCTTCGGGAACTCGGATGCGAGTTGGTGATCGACCGCAAGGCGGAGGACTACCGCTTCTGGTCCGACGAGCACACCCAGGACGAGTCGGAGTGGCGACGCTTCGGCAAGCGGATCCGCTCGCTGGCCGGCAGCGATCCGGACATCGTCTTCGAGCATCCGGGTCGCGAGACGATGGGTGCGTCGGTCTTCGCCGCCAAGCGAGGCGGAACGGTCGTCACGTGTGCCGCAACCAGCGGATACAGCCTCGAATACGACAACCGTCACCTGTGGATGAAGCTCAAGCGCATCATCGGCTCCCACGGTGCCAACATGGCCGAGAACGCAGAGACCATCCGCCTGCTCGACCGGGGAGCCATCCAGCCGCTCCTCACCGAGACGTTCGCCCTCGACAACGTCGGGGAGGCGGCCCGCACCGTCCAGCAGAATCGCTCCGACGGCAAGGTGGGGATCCTCTGTCTGGCCTCGTCGGAAGGCCAAGGCATCGAGGACCCCGAGAAGCGTGAGCGGATCGGTGAGGATCGGATCACCTCCTGGTCCCGAAGCTTCGCTGCGACCAAAGAGGCCGTGAACGACTGACGCGGTGGGGGCGGCGTTGCCGAGGAGCTCACTCCGGTCGGGCGGCAACCTTCCGGGCGATTTCGTCGAGCACCGAACGAGGGTCGCGGCGCGAGTTGGGCAGTGGCTCGTTCCCCCGGTGCAACCGGTAGGTCGGGTGGGACTCGATGTCGAAGTCGTCTGCGGGGATCTGGCCGATCACCCGGCCCGGGTTGCCGGCGACCACCGAGAAGGGCGGCACGTCCTGGCTGACGACTGCGCCGGCGGCGATCACCGAGCCACGCCCGATCGTCACGCCGCTCAACACGACCGCCCGGAGGCCGATCCACACGAGATCTTCGATGCGAACGAACGACGTTTCGGTCCCTGGGCCGCAGGCGTCCATGACGTGCGATCCCTGGAACAGATCGATGCCGTGCTCGATGCGCTGGTTGGCGAGGAGCGGGTGGTGCAGCCCGTCGATGATGTAGACGCCTTCGGCCAGCGTGCACCCGTTTCCGATCTCGACGTAGCCGGCGCAGTCGATCCTGGCGTCGACGCCGATGCCACAATAGGAACCGATCGAGAGGTAGGCGTACTGCTGGACGTTCAGGAATCCGTCGACCAGACAGTGGTGGCCCATCTGAACCCGCGACGGGTCCCCGGAGATGTTGGCGATCTGCCCGCGTTCGCCGACGATCAGACCCTCGCCGGGAGTGGAGAGCCGGTGGAAGCGCCGCTCGCCTCCTAGGGCCCGGAGAAAGAAGTCGGCCTGGCGGTAGACGTTTCCGGCGGCTCCGACTGCGTTGCGGAGACGGGGGCTGTGGGCCAGGCGCTCGGTGATCGCTTCGGCCACCCGCCGCCGTCCGCCGATTTTGCTCGCGGTTGGGGGTGCTGTGGTTGGGGGTGCTGTGGTTGGGGGCGCTGTGGTTGAAGCCCCGGTGGGTGGAGGCACGGTCGTCATCTCCGGTGAAGGGATCGGTCGGTGCTGGCGGTGAACTGGATTGAGTGAGGCCATGACGACTGCGGCGACGCCGGCGGCGTGAGGCTCTTGGAGCAGTCCTGCGTGGTCGGTGTCGATCGTCGCTGCGGCGGGGGGAGTGACAAACCGATCGAGCCACGCCGCCACGGGTGCCGAACGGTCACCATCGAAGGTCGCTCCTCTCGTGGCACGCACGAGGGTGGTCGACGCATGAACGACTGCGGACGGGTGATGCCCGGCCATCGCCTCGATCGAGGCGATGGCGAGGCTCCAGAGCCGGGCGAGCAGGTCGCGAAGGGCGAGCTCGTCCAGGCTGGTGCTGCCGCCGTCGAGCACCCGGCGGACCGTGGCCTCAAGATCGGCGCCGGGCTCGAGGTCGGCAAGCTCGGCCGGGTCGAGCGGCTCTCCGCCGGCGTCCGGCCCGAAGAACAACCCGTTGAGGTGGTCGCACAGCAGCGATGCCACACGCTCGGATCGTTCCTGATCGGGTACACCGACGGGTGGCGGCGGGTCGAGCAACCACAGGTGATCCACCTGTTCACCGGCCGACTCGAGCCGTGCCGCCATCTCGAACGCCACCGGGGCGCCCAGCGAGTAGCCGCCGATCAGGTAGGGGCCCTCGGGTTGCCGTCGTCGAAGTGCGTCCAGGTAAGCATCGGCCAGTTCGGTTAGGGAGGCGAGCGGTCGATCATCGGGTTCGTCCAGGCCCTGCGCTCGGAACGCCCACATGTTGTGGTCGTCGAGAGCGGTACCCAGCGGCGTGAACGTCTCCGGGGTGCCAAACATGCCCGGCACCCACCACGACGTCGGGCCCGCCCCGGTCCGCACCGGAACCGCCGTTGCCGTGTTGGGCCCTGACACACCCGACGGGTCGGGCGGTGCGGCCCCGCGGTCTGATGGCCCCGCCACCCCGGGCTGGGACGGCCTAGCCGGTAGGGCGGGGCTCGCATCTCGAAGGAGGGCCGGTACGGCCTCGTCCAGAAGGTGGCCGGCCAGGGCGTTGGTCGTCATCGAACGCGACAACTCGGTCAGCGGAACCGTGTACCCGAAGCTGGCCTCGATCCGGGTCCGCAACTCCATGCCGACGAGCGAGTCGACCCCGTAGGTGTCAACCGGCGCATCGCCGTCGAGCTCGTCGGGGTCGATCCCCACGATCGAGGCAATGTCGGCACCGACGATGCCGGCGATGAGCTCGCGTCGAGCATCCACCGGCGTCGAGGCCAGGATGGTGGGCAGTGATGCCTCGACCCCCTCGCCCGCCGTCTGGTCCACCTGGGGGACGAGCCCGGCGAGCCAGGGCCGACGCGCCGCCTCACCGGCCTCGACGGCCACATGGGACCACCCGTGCTCGTCGTAGGCGGCGGTGGGCAGCCGGGCCGCCAACAGTCGATCGAGCACCCGGCCGGTGAGGTGGGAGGGAACCGAGTGTGCGTCCGCTCGACCGATCGGACCGATCGCAAGGTGGAGCCCTGGTCGTCCTGCGGCGCAGCGGCGCCGGGCGATCGCCGCAGCGGCGCCGTGATGAACGGCGCGTTCGGCGGTGCTGGTGGTGTCGGGAACCGTCGTACGCACACCCGGCAGGTCGGGGGCCATCCCGAGGATCACGAACAACGACAGGTCGAGGTGCTCGGTGGCCTGATCGACCATCTCGGCGGACCCGCTCCGGCGGGGGATCCACACCAGACCGGCCAGGGACGCCGGGGCCGTGCCGGCGTCGGCGACCAGCTGGGCAATGGCGTCGGGGTCGTCAGCGTCGATCAGGTGCTCGACGACCGCCCCCTCCGCCGCCGTGCCATCGGCGGTCGCAACGCGTGGATCGCCGGATGGACGGGCAGCGATCACCCGGGTCGCGCCACGTTCGAGCAGCCAGTTGATCGCAAAGCTTTGGGCGGCCCGGGATTCATCGTCGCCGTCATCGGCGCCGACCAGGTAGGTCGCAGCGGAGTCGGCGGCCCAGCGATCGACGAGTTCGGTGACCGGTGTGTCACTGGCGCCGAGGTCGACGACGATCGGGCCCTGCGGAGCGGAGCCGACGACCTCGCCGAGGGCCTGGGGCTCGAGATCGACGTCGCCCTCGCCGGCCAGTCGGGCAAAGGTGGCGCCGAGCAGGCCAGGGTCGCGTCGGCGGGCGGCGAGGAGGTCACCGTGCCAGGCATCGAGGCGAACCAACGCGCCGAGCGCCGCCGATCGGTTCGCTCCGTCGGCCCGATCGGGGAGCGGCCACAGCGCCGCCCGATCGACGACCAGGTGACTGGCAACCGCTCCCGCGACGACGACCGCCACCTCGGCGGGTGCCGGGGCTCGGTCGCCGGGGACTGCCCCGTTCGTGACGCGCCCGTCCGGCTCGCCCCCCTCGGGTCCGTGGTCGCCGTCAAGGACGATGCTCCCGATGGCGGCGACCCCGATTCCGACGCCGGTCAGGGTCGACGTTGCCTCGGCCGTCCCGGTGAGCGCAGCGGACACCTCGACGACGACCTGGTCGGGCCCCGGCTCGGGGACGACGAACGGGACGACGTCGATCGTGCTCTCACCGCTCCAGACCGCCCGAGACGGTCTGCCGTCGGCGGGATGGCGGACCCGACTGGGCGGGGGCACGGGCACGTCGGCGAGCTGGCCGGTCGATCGCAGCGACCCACGAATGAGCACAGCGTCGTCGGGCGCGTCGGCGAGGAGTTCGGCAGCGAGCCGATCAAGGTCGACGATCCCCCCGGAAACATCGATCGAGGTGAGGAGAAGCCCGGGGTAGGCGGTCACGGCCGCGCTCAACAAGCCGGTCACTCCCGCCGAGTCGAGGTCGAGCCGGCCGTCGGGGCCCTGACGGCCCTCCCGGGTGACGAGGTACATCCGCAGCCGGGGCGGCCTGCGCTGCGCCAGGCGCTCGATCGTCTCGAGCATCACGGCCCATTGGGGAAGGTCCCCTTCCCCGGAGTCCCCGGCGGGTCGCCGGGGACGATCGAACACGACGACGGCCGCCTCGTCCTCGCCGTAGCGGTCGAGCCAGGCCTCCAGGTCGAGATGCTCGGCGTCCAAGCGCTCCCGAACGGCCTCGACGAGGTCGTCCTGCTCATCGCCCAGACAGAACCAGCGCCGCTGCCGGACCGGTTCGTTCGCCGGGGCTTCCTCGTCGGACCAGCACTCGATCAACAGCGAGCCGGGGAGCGCGTCCGCTTCGGGCGCCAGGTTGGCGAAGCCCAGGCCGCGCACCTCGACGATGGCGGCTCCCCACTCATCGACGACGTCGAGGTCGTCGGTCGCAAAGTCGATCACCGCTCGGGCGCCGGAGGCCAGCGGGTGGCGAACGACGAGGCGCTCGACGGTGACCGGGGTGAGGGCGGTCGTCGCGTCGACGTGGGCGAGCACCGCCGCGGCATGCAGCGCGCCGTCGATGAGCGAGGGGCCGACCATCCACTTCGGATCGCCGTCGGGTCCCGGAGCCTGCAGGGTGACGACCGCTTCCTGGTCGGTGGTGACCACCGATCGCACACTGCGCAGCGGGTCGGTCACCGTCGACCGATGTGTCGATCGTTCGATCAGCTCGGCGCCATCGAGCCGTCGTCCGGTGAGCGCCAGGCGCGAGGAGGGGACGATCGGGCCTGGGCCGTCGGCCATCGCTTCGGCGGAGCCTCGGGCGACCAGATGGATGTGGTCGCCGTCGTGCGCCGAGAGCTGCCAGTCCCGTCCGTCGGCGGTGGCCGTTGCGCTCAGCCGGAGGTCCAGTTCGTCGCTTCCGCCGTTCGGCTGGGGGGCGAGCTCCACGTCGCGCAGCATCACCGCGGCGCACCCCATGCTCGACTGCATGGCAGCCACCGCCAGCTCGAGCACCAGCCCGGGCGTCAGCCCCTCGGGTCGATGCGTTTCATCGGCCGCGGCGGTGCGGGCCGTGACAATCGTTGCGCTCCACGCCTGGGTGTCGGCGGCGTCGAACAGGTCGACCCCCTCGTCGAGTATCGGGTGCCAGCGCAGGCGGCGTTCGTCGCGGTGGCTGTGTCGGATCTCGGCCGTCGCACCGTCGGGCGCCGCATACCAGCAACTGCGGTGATCCCAGGAGTAGCGGGGTGCCTCGACCTTCGAGGTCGAACGTCCGGTCACCGCCCTCCAGTCGACCGCAGCGCCCGCCGTCCATGCGGCCGCCAGCGACCGCCGCAGCGCCAGCGGGCCCGGTTCGCCCTGCTTGATCGTGTGCTGCACCGTGCCGGTAGAGCCGAGCGCGTCCAGGCAGCGACGGGCGGAGACCTCAACCACCGGGTGGGGGGCAATTTCGATGAACAGCTCACCGCCGGCGTCGACGGCACTGGCCATCGCGTCGGTAAAACGCACGGTTTGGCGCAGGTTCCGACCCCAGTATCCGGCGTCGAGCTCGGTGCCGTCGACGAGTCCGCCGGTGACCGTGCTGATGATCGGTACCCGGTTGGGGCGTGGTTCCAAGAAGTCGATCGACGCGGTCAGCTTGTCGGCAGACGGCGTCATCAGTGGCCCGTGTCCCGGGATGTCGCCGACGGTGAACACCTGGGCCATCACCCCCTGTTTGGCCGCTGCGGCCACGACGACAACCGTGTCGTCCTTGGGGCCGCTGATCAGGCAGTTGTCCGGCGCGATGATGCCGGCGATCGTGACATCGGCGCCGAGCTCCTCGATCAAGCCGGCGAGATCATCGGCGGCGAGCTCGACGAACGCCGTATTTCCGGTGCCGTTGGATTCCTCCATGAACCGCCCGCGGTTGAGGACGATCTCCAGGCCGTCGGCCAGGGCGATCGCCCCACCGATGTGAGCGGCGGCTACCTCGCCGATGCTCTGGCCGACGAGCAGGTCGGGCTCGACCCCGAACGATCGCCAGCGCTCGGCCAACGCCACCTGCAGGCTGTAGAGCAGCGGCTGGGCCCGCTCGTGGTCGAGGACCGGCTCGCCGGACCGGAGGACGTCGATGAGTGAGAAGTCGGCGAGCTCGGACAGTTCGGTGTCGCAGCGCTCGAGCGCGGAGCCGATCACCGGATCGGCAAGCAGGTCAGGATCGAACGGCCACCAGGCCCGGCCCTGCCCGCTGAAGACGAACACGACGCGGGCTGGTTCGCCGCTCCGGCGATCGCCGCCGATGGCGCAGCGGTGGGCCTTGCCCGCCGACGTCGCCGTGAGCGCAGCGATCGCCCCCTCGGTGTCGGGAGAAACGATGGCGAGGCGGCGGGGGTGTTCGTCGCGGTCGAGCGCCTGGGCCACCGCCAACTCGCCGAAGGATCCGGGGTCATCGGCGAGCGCCTGAGCGAAACGGCCGACGGACGCGGCGAGGGCGCCGGGCGTTCGCGCCGACAACGGAAGAAGGACGACGACACCGCCGTCGTCGCTCGCCGGCGGACGCGAAGCGGGAGCCGCAGGTGGTGCGCTCACGATCACGTGCGCGTTGGTGCCGCCGAAACCGAATCCGCTGATCGCCCCTCGGATCGATCCGTTTTCCGGCCACGGCGTGGGGGAGGTCACCACGGCCAGGGCGTCGGTGCGCTCGAGAAACGGGTTGGGGTTCTCGTAATGGATGGTGGGTGGAATCGAGCGGTGGTGAACCGCCAGGGCCGTCTTGATCACGCCGGCGATCCCGGCAGCCGGCTCCAAGTGGCCGATGTTGGTCTTGACCGAGCCGACCAACAACGGCTCGTCGGCGCTTCTCCCGGAGCCGTACACGGTATCGAGCGACCGCAACTCCATCGCATCGCCCAGCACCGTTCCGGTGCCGTGCGCCTCGATGTAGGCGACCGAGTTAGCTTCGACACCGGCGTCGTTGCAGGCGGCGGTAAAGACGTCGATCTGGGCGTCGGGGTTTGGGGCGGTGAGGCCGTTGGATCGGCCGTCGGAGTTGGTCGCGGAGCCCTCAATGACGCAGTAGATGCGGTCGCCGGCGGCGATCGCCGCCGACAACGGTTTCAGCAGCACCAGGCCGGCACCCTCGCCACGCACGATCCCGTCAGCGGCCGAATCGAAGGCCTTGCACCGCCCGTCGGGCGCGATGGCGCCCGCCCCGAGAAAGTTGAGCGTGATCAGGGGGGTGAGGATGGCGTTTGCGCCGCCGGCAAGGGCGGCGGTGCACTCGCCGCGCCGGATCGCCGCGCAGGCCAGATGGATGGCCACCAGCGACGACGAACAAGCGGTGTCGACGGCGATGCTCGGCCCCCGCAGGTCCAGACCATAGGAGATGCGGTTGGCTGCGATGCTCAGCGCATTGCCCGTGCCGAAGAACGCGTCGATCAGCTCGGGGTGTGCGCCCTGCCGTCGGCCGTACTCGGGAGTCGAGATGCCGAGGAACACGCCGGTGGCAGACCCCCGCAGCGACGAGGGTCGGACGTCACCGTCCTCGAGTGCTTCCCACCCCACCTCGAGGAGCATCCGTTGCTGGGGATCCATTCGATCGGCTTCGAGCTGGGAGATGCCGAAAAAGACGGGGTCGAACTGGTCGATCCCGTCGACGAAACCGCCCAGGCTGACCTGCGGGGGCAGATCCTCAGGCAGGTCGCGGTCCTCCCAGCGCCCCTCGGGGACCGGTCCGACGGCGTCGATTCCGTCCTGCAGCAGGCGCCAGTAGGCCTCTGGTCCGTCGGCGCCAGGAAAACGGCAGCCCATGCCGACGATCGCAATCGGTTCGTGTCCCTGGTCGGCCGAGCGTGCTGAGACTGCATCCCCGGTGTGTCCGGGCCTGATCGGGGCGGCTGCTCGGTCGACTCGGGTGGCACCGGTGCCCAGGAACGCGGCCAGCTCGGAGGGGGACTCGAAGCTGAACACGACCGTCGGGTCCAATTCGGTGCCGAGTTCGACCTCCAGGTCGGCGAGGAGCTCGGCGGCGGCGAGCGAATCGATGCCCAAGGAGTTGAAGGAGGCGGCGGGGTCGATCTCGTTCTCGGCCAGGTTCGCCGTCTGGGCGACCCGGGCGATCAGCCACCGACGGATCTCGGCCTCGCCGTGTCGGGGCTGCGAGGACGCGCCCGGTTCAGTGGGGTTCATCGACGCCTCCGGCCAGCTGGGCACATCCCGGAGCGGCCGCCGCCAGGTCCAACGAGCCATCGGCCGTGGCGCGCAGGTCGTCGAGCAACGACTTCGGGAAGACCCGGAAGGTGATCACCAGCAGCGGATAGGCGATGGCCGTCACCGTAGCGAGCACCAGGAAGTTGTCGCTGACGGTCCTGGTCGCGCTGAGGGCCAGCCAGAGGATGGTTCCGAGGACGGCCAAACGGAACGTGCCCCGGGCATCGAAGGAATACGGCGCGAACTTGCGAAGCAGGAGGGCTGCGCTGACGGCGCCGATCATCGTGGCAACGATTCCCACAGCGGCGAGCCCGGGCAGCCCGAACCGGGGCACGACGAGGGGAGAGGCGGCCACGCCGACGGTCAGGCATAGCGCGTTGATCGCCAAGATCAGCCGGGGCCTGCCGATCGACAAGAACACGAACCCTGCCCAGACCATCAGGCTGGCCAGGATGAGCGCGATCGACATCAGCCGCAATGGTTGGGCGGCGGCGTCGTAGCCGGGTCCAAAGCCGGTGTTGAGCAGCTCGGCAAGAGGTGCCTGAAACAACAGGATCGAGACCGGGAGGAACAGGGCGAGGATGGCGGTGCGGGCGGTTGCGTCGATGCGGCCGAAACGGATGCGGTCCTTGCGGATCCAGGCCGCCGACGCCAGCGGGAAGGCGACGATGGCGATGACGCTACCGAACAACGAGAGGTATTGGATCGGAAGGATCGCGGCGTTGAAGATGGCGACGGTCTCCGGCGGGGCGGTCACCCCGAGATAGATGGTGCCGAACTGGACGGTCGCCAGCCCGAGCAGCCCGGCGACGCCCAAGGTGAGCGCCTCGCCGACGAGCAGTCGGGTGCCGCGGAGCCGGGGACGGAGACGGATCCCGGCCTTGAGGCGAAACAGTCCGTAGGCGACGACATCGGCGATGGCGTACGCGCCCACCCAGGCGAAGAACAGCGCCCACCACGGCACCTCAAGGGCGAGCAGCATCAGGGTGAAGGCAAAGCGCAGTCCCACGTAGACCATGCGGGGGGCGACGTCGAGGTAGGCGCGCAGCTGCGACTGAAAGACGGCACCGACGACAAAGAAGCTCTCGCCGAAGAACTGGCTCGATGCGAGCAGTGCTGCGAGTTGCACCTCGAGGAGTATTCCGCCCCGCGCCAGGCCGATGGCGAGGAAGATGAGCTGGGCGGCCAAGGTCGCCAGCACCGAACCGGCGAGTCGAACGCCGACAGCCGCACCGATGACCTCCTCCGGGTCTTCCCGCTGGGTGACCCGCCGCACCGCCACCTTGTCCATCTGGAGGTCGGCGACGACGAAGGCCAGGTTGATGACGACGTTGACGAGCGCATACCAGCCCATCTGCTCCTTGGGGAGGTAGCGGATGATCAGCAGAAATGCTGCGACGTTGAAGACCAGGAACGAACCGAGCCGGGCGAGCTCCGAGAGGGAACTGGCCGCCCCGCGGCGGTTCCAGTTGGCCGATTCGTCCGCAGCCTCAGCGGTTGGAGCGTCCTCGGTCGCTTCGTTCGATCCGGTCGACGACGTTGGAGCGCCGACCGGCTCCGTCGCTGGATCGCCAGTCACCTTCACCGCATCGCTCCCCGCCGCAACCATCCAGCGCGTTTAGTGGGCGCCCGCACGCCCGGATCCTGAGTTGACCAGTAGAGGATGCTGTAACAGCCGCGAGCCACCAGTCAAGTGCCAGCGAATGCCAAGATGGCATGGTGATGACTGTGGGGCCATCTGATCAGCAACCACCCGAGCCTGCGGGTTCGGCACCGCCGCCGAGGCGGCGCGGTTGCCTGCGGGCGCTGTTGATCACCTTTGGCGTGCTGGCGGTCCTGGCCGTGGCGGTGGTCATCGCCGTCACCATCGTCATGAAGGTATCGGCCAACCGGCCCAGCTCCGGTGAAGCGATCGACGGTCGGCCGACGCGCCAGGGGAGTGAAGCGTCGGTCACGACCGACGTCCCTCCCGGCGCCGAGGACGTCGACCCGATCTCGCCTGACGAGATGCTCGTCCCGGTGGCCCGCAACCCACCGGTCAACCCGTGCGCGGACTCGGGGCCGGACTTCGATATCGAGATCATGGGGCTTGACGGCGGTGATCGGCGTCGAATCGGGGAGGGTCTCGATGAAGGGAGCACGGGCGAAGGTGCGGTCAACACCTCGAAGGAGGAGATGTGGCCGCGTCTATCGCCGGATCGGCGACGCCTGGTCTTCTACCGTGCGCCCAACGCCAAGACCGGTGAGATCTGCCGGTACACCGTTCAGGAACTCTGGATGGCCAACGTCGATGGCACCGGCGTCCGCAAGGTGTTCTCCAACGCTCAGAAGCTCGAGCTCGCCTCCCGGCTGGGTTGGCCCTCCGAAGGCTCGCTTCAGGGTCATGCCGATTGGGCCCCCGACGGACGCCACGTGGTGATGGTGCTTGGGCACGCGCCGTCGCTGGGCCCTCTGCCGTTACTCAATCAGGGTGAGACCCAGCTGTTCGTCCTGGACGTCGATACCGGGGACCTTCGTCAGGTCACCCGACGCGTCGACGATCAAGGTCGTGGGGTCTCCAGCGACCCGAGTTGGACCCCCGACGGCAGCTCGATCATTTTCGTCGGCTGTCCGGACGCCACGCCCAGCTGCGACGACATGCAGATCCTGTCGGTGCCCTCCGACGCCAAGGAGGCGAGCGAGACCTCGGTGGTCTTCGATGCGCCCGGTCGCAACGGCAACGACGTGTACGTCTCGCCGGACGGTAAGTCGATCTCGTGGATGGAGGTAGGGGTGCTCGAAACGAAGCTGTTCGCCGCCGAGTTCGTGCCCGGCCGGGAGATCCAGCCCGAGGATGCGGTGCTGATCGACGCCCATGGGGGGTATGCAAACTGGAGCGCCGACAGCAGTCAGCTCATCTACACCCGGCTGTGGTTGGGGGACCGTTTCGCGATGTACTCCAACTCCTTCGATGGTCAACCGTCGGAGCGGGTGAGCCCGCCCGGCACCGACGAGGTGTTCATGACCCCGTCACCCTGACCGAAGGTAGAACGCTCTCAGTAGCCGTGCGGTGACTGAAAGAGGTGTTTGTCGGCTGCCCTCGGACGGCACGGGTTGAGGTGGGAGTGCCACTGAGCACAATCCCAGGTTTCCTGTTGATGCTCAACCGGGGGCTTGGCTACGTTGTAAGAAGCAGTGTGGGCGAAAAGCGAGACCACGCAACGTGGTCATGCCTGATGGCGGAGGAACTAGGTGGAACAGACCACGTGGACCAGGCGTGAGGTCAACAACGTCCTGGAGAGGTCGAGCCAACCGGTTCGTGCCGTGCAGATGGAGCAGGATGAGCCGGACGAGCGGCCGGTTGTCCCCGCCCGGCTGGAGCTCGATGAGATCGAGCCGTACGTGCGGGGCGTGTTGAACGGCCTCGATTCGACGCTGACCACCAAGCCGAGCCGGCGTTACCGACGGGCCAAACGGGCATTCGACCTGGCGGTCGCTGTCCCCGGGCTCGTCGCAGCAGCGCCGATCATCGGTGCTCTCTCGCTGGCGATCCGACTGGAAAGCCCGGGTCCGGCGATCTTTCGTCAGCAACGGGTCGGCCTCGATGGGCGGGTCTTTACGTTCTACAAGTTTCGGACGATGTACACCGATGCTCGCGAGCGGTTTCCCGAGCTCTACGACTACTCGTTCGATTCGGCTGAGCTTGAGAACCGCTACTACAAGCAGACGGTCGACCCACGAAACACCAAGCTCGGCGTCATCATTCGTCAGACCACCCTCGACGAGTTGCCCAACCTGATCAACGTCATCAAGGGCGATGCAAGCATCGTCGGCCCGCGACCCGAGCTTCCGGAGATGATTCCGCATTACCGGCCGTCGGACCTGGTGAAGTTCCGGGTCAAGCCCGGCCTGACCTGCCTTGCGGCCTGCACGGGGCGCAACACCCTGACAATCGACGCGCAGATCCGGGCCGACGTCGAGTATGTGGCCGGTCAGTCCTTCAAGCTGGACCTCCGGATTATTCTGCAAACCGCCCGCACGATCGTGCAATCGATCGGCGCCGTGTGAGCCCGGTGGCTGGGGCGTCCACCCGTCCGGCCGCACCCTCGGCGCAGGGCGTGACGAGGTCGGTACCGGCTCTCGAACCTTCGGGCGACGAGGGATCGGTTCCGGACGTCTCGGTCACGATCGTGACCTACCAGTGCAAAGACCTGGTGCTGACGTGTCTGGAGTCGCTCACCGACGGCGCTCGCGCCAGTCAGCTCGAAGTCATCATCGTTGACAACGGCTCGACCGACGGTGTGGTCGAGGCGGTGAAGGACCGCTATCCGGACCTGCGCGTGATCGAGGTCGGCGGCAACGACGGCTTCGGTCGATCCCATAACCTGGCAGCGTCCCACGCCACAGGCAGGTATCTGTTGGTTCTCAACCCCGATACGTTCGTGGAACCCGGAGCGATCGACACGTTGGTGCGTTTTGCCGATGAGCGGGAGCGTCTCGGCCACCCGGTCGGCATGGTGGCGCCCCGCCTGCTGAATCCCGACGGAACCGATCAGCGCACCGCCCGTGCGTTCCCGACCGCGTCGGCCGGATTGTTCGGTCGGCGCTCACCACTGACTCGAGCGTTTCCGCGGAATCGTTGGTCGCGCCGGTTCTTGGTCTCCGATCGCACCGAGGACGACGAGCCGTGGGTCGTCGACTGGGTGTCGGGGGCCGCCATGCTGATCCCGAGGGCCGAGTTCGACGAGCTCGGTGGTTTCGACCGCGACTTCTTCATGCACTTCGAGGACGCCGAGCTGTGTCACCGCATCGGTGCGAGCGGGCGAGAGGTATGGTGCGTACCCCGGTCCGAGATCGTCCACGCTGAGGGCGGGTGTCGGGACGGTTGGTCGCCGGCTCAACTCTGGCATTTTCACCGCGGCGCCTATTTGTTTGCTCGTAAGGCGAGGTATCCGAAGCTCTCCGACCCTCGCCGTTGGGGCATCGCCACGTTGTTGGGCATGCGCTTTCTCGGGGCGTTGGGGCTCCGCCTGCTGCGATCAGCCCCAAAGAACACAACCAATCAAAAGGAGGTCGAGCCACGTGCATGAGCGCAACTCGGCGTACAGGACGCAGGATTCGACCAGTGACGAGTCAAAGGCCAGCTCGGTACCCAAACGGCGCGTGCCGTTGAAGTCGCAGCGCCTCGGGGGTTACTGGCGCGTCCCGGTTTTCGCGTTGGCCGCCGGGTTGATCGCCTTCAGCGCCTCCTTCGTCGTCCAATCGCAGTACCCGTCGGTTTCCCGGATGTTGATCCGTACCGGTGAGACCTCCTACAGCGCGACCGACTCGGCCGCGCCGATGGGCGACGGCATCAACATCGGTGGCATCGACATCACCAAGCAACAGACGCTGGGCAACACGCTGATCAACCTGGCACTGTCTAAGCAGTCTGCTGCCGAGATCGTGGACCGAATTGGTGTCGAGAAGAT
This sequence comes from Candidatus Neomicrothrix sp., assembly GCF_035329545.1. Classification (NCBI taxonomy): domain Bacteria; kingdom Bacillati; phylum Actinomycetota; class Acidimicrobiia; order Acidimicrobiales; family Microthrixaceae; genus Candidatus Neomicrothrix; species Candidatus Neomicrothrix sp. The sequence goes on along the minus strand of NZ_DAOLGP010000007.1, from coordinate 25,441 downwards.
CAACGGGGGTGAAGAACCGAAGATCGGGATGGCGACGAAGATCGTCAACTTCTTCAAGGTTGGCGGCACGGGCACTGCTCCGACGGCAACCGAAGCGGCGATCGAGCGGGTTCAGGGCTCGCTCGAAGCGGTCGTGCTCGACGAATCCTGGGTGATGGAGATCACCGCCTGGGACCCCGATCCCAAGCTGGCCCGTGAGATCGCCGACGTCACCGCCGAGGTCGCCGTCGATCAGAGTTCGCAGCGGTTCAAGGAGAACTCCGTCCGTGAGCTCGAGTATCTGGCCGGGCCGGTCGAGGCCGCTCGGGCCGACGTGACCGCCAAGGCCAAGGCGATCGCCGACTTCAAGTCGGCCAACAACATCATCGCCGAAACCGGGAGTGGGCCCCTTGCAGGCGGCCTTGCCCCGTCGGCCTCGGCCAGCCTTGAGACCCTCAACGGTCAGCTTGCCGGTCTGCGGGCACGGGAGCAGCTGCTTCAGCAGCAGTTTTCCGACACCCCACAGTCGGTGACGGTCGAAACGCAGCAGGCAAACGGCGCCATCACCCGTGCCCAAGAGCCCAACCCTGAGTACGACAAGGCCCAGCAGGCGCTTGAGAGCGTCCAGGGAGATATCGCGGCCGCTGAGGCGCAGTTCAACGAACTCGCCGGTCGCCTCGGTGGTGGTTCGGCGCCCTCGATCAACGAGATCCAGGTGAAGCTGGCGGCGCTCCAGAGCGACCTCGATCTCTCCCAGGAGTCCTACAAGAACCTCAACGACCATTACAAGGCTGTTGCGGTGTCGGTGGAGAAGCCCCGGTTCGACGCTTCACGTTTGGGAGCTGCCAGCGTGCCGACCACCCCCGGCCGCCCGCTGCGCTACCTGTTCTTGTTGGTCGGTGCGTTGGTCGGTGCGTTGGGAGGGTTGCTGTTGACCTGGTTCCGCAGCATCCGCGAGGAGGGCGAGGCTGTCGATGCACCGCAGGTGCCCGAGGACAGCCTGCGCGCCGAACGTGCGACGTCGGCCCCACCGGTCGGGGCGCAGGTGGTCGACGTCACCGGCTCGCCACGTCGCGACGCTGCAGATGTGACCGGCTCGCCAAGTCGCGACGCTGAGGCCCCCACCGACGCCGACGAGCCACGAGTCGAGAAGCGCTCGACCCCGTTCGTCGACAGTCGGCAGCGCACGTGACGGTGGTCGACGTCGCGCCCGACGGGCTTGATGACGTACCGGCCGGCGGGCGGGTCCCGCCGATCGCCCGGAAGCGCCTCAAGGGAGCGATGGTCGGCTTCGGTCTCTTCATGTGGGTGATGAGCGGAGCGATGGGAGGGGTTAAGGGAGCGACGGTTGCCGCTGTGGTGTCGGTGCTGGTCGCAGCCGGCCTGGCTGCACGACCGGGCATCGCCCAATGGTTGCTGGTCGACAGCCCCACTGCGGACGTCCCGCCAACCCGCCGCAGCGTATTCCTGGTTGACCTTGCCGAACGTGCGACCGGAAGCCGGATGCGGGAGGCGGTCACCGCCGTCGTACTGCTCGGGCTCAGCGTCGTGCTGGCGATCGTGGCGGCCAGCATTGGCGAGAAGGCGCTGATCATCCTGGTCGGCCTGGTCGCCCTGTTGGCGATGCTGGCGTTCATCAAGAACCGCACGCTGTTCTTCATGTTCGTCTTTGCAGCGTCGTTCAGCCTGATCTTGTACAAGAAGTTCACACCCATCCTGGCGGAGAGCTACGCGGTAGCGATCTACATCACCACGGTGGACGTCGTGATCCTGTTTCTCTACTTCATCTGGGCATCCGAGGGAACCCTGTTTCGCGACCTCCGATCGGGTCTGAAGAACCCGGTGTTCATGTTGCCGATCGCCGGCCTGGCTGTGACCCTTTTGTCGGCGGTCAACGCGGCCGACCAACGCCTGGTGTGGGCCGAAATGGTTCGCTATCTGTGGATGGCCGCCCTGTTCATCTACGTCGGCATCCGCGTGCGTCGTCGGGAACACATTTGGGCGTTCATGCTCGGTTGGCTGGTGTTTTTGGGGGTGCAGGTTCTGGTCAGCACCTCCCAACGGTTCACCGGTGGGTTCCTCGGTATCGAGATCCTGCAGTTGAAGCCGGATCCGATGGAGCCGAACAGCATCGAGTACATGCGGCCCTTCGGTACCCAGATCCACCCGGTGTTCCTGGGCACCGTCGTCGGCATGGTCAGCGTGATGGTGGCTTGCTTTGCGTTGCACGTACCCAAGGACCGGTTGATTCGCTACGTGCTGCTCGGTTGTATCCCGCTGGCCTTCATGTCGTCGCTGCTGTCCAAGGCCCGCGGTCCGCTGGTGGCCCTGGTCCCTGCGGTGGCCGTGATCATCGTGTTGGTTATCCGCCGCAAGATGATGTCCCCTCGGGTGCTCATCGTCGGGGTGATGCTGGGCCTCATCGGCATCGGGGTGTTTCACAAACCGGTCACCGAATTGACCGGGTCGATGTTCGGCTCAACCCAGTCGAACGCAGGCGAGAACTGGAGCGCCCGGTGGAAGATCAACCTGATCGCCTACCGGATGGTTCGGGCACACCCGTTCGTCGGAACCGGCATCAACAGTTTCGAAAGCCAGATCAAGGACTACACCTACGAGGAGAATCCCTTCGACTTCCGCCCGGCGCACAACCTGTTTGTGCTGATGGCGGCGGAGACGGGCCTGATCGGGCTCGGCATGACCATTCTCGTCGGCCTGGTGTTCGCGAGATATGCCTACCGGCTGACGCGCGCTCGTGACCCGATGTACGTGAGCCTGGGTATCGGCGCGCTCGCCGTGCTGGTATTTCTGATCGTCGAGGAACTCAACTCCTTCACGCTCAAACAGGACATCCCCATGGCCATGTTTTGGACGATCTTCGGGCTGGTCGTCGCCGCCAACCGAATGGCCGATGAAAACGCCCCCGATCTTCCAGAGCTGTCCTGGCTGCGGCCGAACCCGGAGGGCGATGCGCCGGAGACCACGGAGCCCGTCGAAGCGACGGCCGAGCCTGAGCGCGTGATCACAGGAGGTGTGCGATGAACGCTGATACCGAGACGATCAACGGGCAAGCGCCAGCGAGCGTCGAGCGGGAACGCGTCGACGTCGTGATCGTCAACTACAACACCGCCGATCTGCTGATCGATACCCTTGACGATCTCCACCGACAGATGCCCGACGATGTCGACTGGGCGGTGACGGTCGCCGACAACGACTCGGCAGACGACTCGGTCGAGCGTGTTCGCAGGTCGTGGCCGGACGTCAACCTGATCGAGATGGGGGGCAACACCGGCTTCTGTCGAGCCAACAACGCTGCCATTCGCTCCGGCGACGCCGAGTACGTGTTGCTCGTCAACACCGACACCAGGCTGTTCTCCGACACGGTCGATTCGCTGCTCGACACGCTACGAAACGACCCCTCAGCCGCCGTGGTCGCCCCCCGCCTGGAATTCGCCGATGGTCGGTTTCAGCCTGCAGCCGGCGGAGCCGAGATCACCGTTCGCTCCTATGCGATGTGGGCCATGGGCCTCGAGCGCTTCGCCGACCGGTGGCCGTCCCTCGAAGGTGCCTACACCACACGCGACCATGGCCGGGCCGTGGAGGTCGGTTGGGTGTCGAGCGCGTGCATGCTGCTGCGTCGCAGCGCCATCGAAGCGGTTGGGTTGATGGACGAACGAATCTTCCTGTATATGGACGATGTCGACCTGTGCCAGCGCCTTCGCTCCGACGGTTGGTCGGTGTGGTTTCGCGGCGATGTTCGGGCGGTTCACTTCATGGGCGGCGGCGATCGACGGCCCCCGAGGACGATCTCGCCACATACGGTGGACTCGTTGACCCGGTGGTTCGACCGCCAATACGGCGGTTGGCGAACGAAGGTGTTTCGTGCGACGGGAATGCTCGCCCATGGCGCTCGCAGCGGCCGGTTGGCCCTCCACTACGCGATCCGTCGAGACGACGATTCGCTGGACCGGTCGATCATGAACCTGCGCTTGGCGCAGTACTTCATTCACAGCGGGGTCGAGCCGCCCTCGATGGACGTCTCAACCGAATCACACCAAACAAGGGAGAAATTGTGAAAGTACTGGTAACTGGCGGGGCAGGGATGTTGGGTAGATCCCTCGTCCCAGCGCTGGTTGGCGCCGATCACGACGTGACGGTGACCGACATCGATCTCTCTGCCCCCACCCCATGGGGGCCGAGCGGCCCGGTCATCACCGAGTTGGACGTGCGTGAGCGCTCGTCCATCGCCGACGCCTTTGCTGACGTGCGCCCCGATCTGGTCGTTCACCTTGCGGCCGGCACGTCACTCGAGTTCGCAGATGCCAACGAGGACGCGACCTACCTGACCAACACGATCGCCACCAAGTACGTGGCGTTGGCGGCCCGCAAGCACGATGCGGCCATGGTCTACATCTCGACCGCCGGCGTGTTCGACGGCACCAAGCCGTCGGAGGTTTACAACGAGTACGACCAACCGAACCCACTCAACGTGTACGGGCGGACAAAGTACCTCGGGGAGTTGATGGTCAAGGAGTTCCTCGAACGGCACTACATCATCCGTGCGGGCTGGATGGTCGGCGGCGGTCGGTCCAAGGATCACAAGTTCGTCGCCCAGATTCTCCAACAGATTCGTGATGGCAAGACAACCCTGTACGCCGTCGGCGACAAGCTGGGCACGCCCACCTACACGCCGGACTTCGCCCGCACGTTTCTTGGGCTGATCGATTCCGAGCTCTACGGCCTCTACCACATGGCCTGCGGGGGACGGGGCAGCCGCTTCGATGTTGCCGCCCGCATCCTCGACGTTCTGGGCATGAGCGATCAGATCGAGCTGGTCGAGGTGACCAGCGACCATTTCGCCGAGGAGTTTCCCTCTGTGCGGCCGTACTCGGAGATCATGCGGAACATGAACCTGGAGCTGCAGGGCATGAACCACATGCGTCCCTGGGAGGTCGCCATCGAGGAGTACCTGCACAACGAATTTAGTGATCTGATCGTCAAGGATCGGTCGGCGCCGACCGATGCCTCACCTAGCCTCATGGGAGCCTGACATGACCAACCCGACCGATGACCGCAGCGTGTGCGTTGTCATCCCGATGCCCAACGATCCTCCGTGGGAACTCTTCGACGCGATCAGCGACGACATCCCCATCATCGTCTGCGATGACTCCAACGGGAAGCTCGCACCCGCGCCGCGACCGAACGTGACCTATTTCGACTACGCCGCCCAAGAGGCCTATGCGGGCAAGCATTACGCCGCCATGCCTCACCGCTCAGCGGCCAGTCGAAACTTCGGCCACTACTGGGCGTACAAGGAGGGCTTCGACGTGATCATCGCCCTCGACTACGACTGCGACACCCGAGGCGACTGGGTCGGCGACCACCTGTCGTGTCTCACCACCGTCACCGATCAGCCGGCGGTGAAGCCGGTTGCCCAGGGCGGCTGGGTCAACTCGATCGAGAACGACGAGTTCTATGCCCGCGGCTATCCATACGAATATCGCACGAGCGAGCTGTCACAGGTGATCGACACCACCGCCTCCGGTGAGGTGAAGCTCAACATGGGCGTCTGGGATCGGGTGCTCGACCTCAACGGAGTCGACAAGTTCTGGAAGGAGCCGCCCTACGACCCGGGCCTGCGCGCGGACGAGAACTGCATTGCGCTCGGCAACATTCCGGTCTGCGGCATGAACACGTCGTTTGCCGCCGAGCTGACCCCGGCGTACTTCTTCCTGCCCGACTGCTGGGTCAACGGCACCTGGCAGCTGTCGCGCCACGATGACATCTGGGGCGGCTACATCATCAAGAAGCTCATGGACATCAACGGTGACCTGTTCAGCTGGGGTCGCCCGGTCGTCGAGCACACCCGCCAGACCCCGTTGGAGCGTGTGGCGGTGCTCGAGCAGTGGATGCACCTCATGTCGGTGCCGTTCTACGAGCTGGTCGATGAGGCCGTGGCCGACCTGTCACCCGGCGGGTACGTCGACCTGTACGCCAACTTTGTCGACGAGTTCGAGCGTCGCATCGAGGGCAGCCGGGCGCCGGTGCACTACCGCGCGATCTACTCGGAACTGGCCGACTGGATGCGTCGCTGGTCGCTGGCGTTCCAGAAGACTGCGTGATGCCAGCCTTCCCGACGTCGGGACAACGCGTCCCGACGTCGGGACAACGCGTCCCGACGTCGGGACGGCGCTCACCCGGTGCGCTGGGCGATCACCATCACGATGTCATGAACGTTGATAGGCACGACGAGATCCGCCAGCGGTGTTCGTCGGATGGCGCGCAAGGCAGCCTCGCCGATCCGTTGCGGGAGGTACTGGGACAGGATTCCCTGAACCAACCACCCGATCGAGAGACGACGGGTGGGTGCGTAGCACTCACGCACGGTGAAACCGTGGTCGCCGACAAAGCGCTTCAGCGTCTCCGGGGAGAAAAACCAGAAATGGTCCGGGTTGAAGTGGCGGTGGCTTCCGCCGAGCAGCCGAACCAGAGGCGATGCGATGCTGGGTACCTCGATCGCCAGAATTCCGCCCGGTCGCAGCACGCGAGCGATGTGTTCGAGTTCGGCAGCGGGGTCATCGAGGTGTTCGAACACCTGCAACGACACGACGGCGTCGAAGTGGCCGTCCGGGAAGAGATCCGGGGTGAGCGTGGTCGTGCGAACGTCGAGGTCGAGCGATTCCCGGGCGTAGAGCGCTCGACCGGGCGTCGGCTCGATGCCCACGACGTCCCAGCCGGCCTGGCTTGCCGCCAGGGTGAACTGTCCCCAGCCGGCGCCAAAGTCCAGCATGCGCCCCTGCTCGCCTCCCAGGTGTCGGCGAAGTCGATCGAGAATGTCGTCGTAGGTGCCGCCGGGGGCCGTCCGAGTCTGCTCGCACTCCAGGAACTGCATCTCCCAGCAGCCGTCGAGGTCGGCCAGATCGGAACTCGTCCGCAGACGGTCGGCCTGCTCGAGCTGCTCGGGGGACAGGTTGAGACCTCTCACCCGAACCGGCGAGACGAACACCATGCCGCAGTCGGTGCAGGAGACGACGTCTCCCGGCGCGGTTGGAGCGGTCACGAACGGGTCGGTCGAGTGCCCCCCGCACACGCAGCAGGCCACGTGTTCCGGCGTTACCGACCGCCAGTCGCGCCAGTAGCCCTGCTCCCGAAGCCGTCGGGCGCGTCGAGCAACCCATGGCCGTGTACCCGCCGTCAAAGTGTTCCGCACCGTTGCGACGTTACCGGAACATCACGAAGAACCAGTGATCAACGCCGGCGTTCGGCAGCCGAACGCAGCGCACAGATTGCCATGACCGACGGGCATGTCACCCCGTCTCCAAATGAGGAGTCAGCCAATGGGCCCAGAAGCGTTCATTAAGTCGCGGCGCGAAGCCATTTCGCTTGAGCACCGCCATGCCAACGAGAAGTCGGTCTACGACGATATGGCCGATCAGGTACTCGCCGAGTGGACCGACGAGGAGATGCTCGTCGACCCCGATGAGCTCCCCGAGTGTCATCAGTTCGAGGGGCCGATGCAGACCCTGATCGACTGGGCGGGCCCGCTGGAGGGCACGACCGTGCTCGAGACGGGTTCGGGGTTCGGCACGCTCACTTGCTGGTTGGCGATGAACGGAGCCCGGGTGATCGCCACCGACATCTCCCCAAAGTGCCTTGAGGTCGTTGACGAGCGAGCCCGACGAAACGGGGTCGCCGACCGGATCACGACGATCAACACCCCGGTCGAGACGTTGGAGGGAATTGAGGACGAGAGCGTCGACCTCGTGTTCGGTCGCACCGTCGCCCACCACTTCGAACTCCCCCCCTCGGCTGCGAGCATGTATCGGGTGCTCAAGCCGGGCGGTCGGGCGGTGTTTGCCGAGCCGGTGATGTTGTTGCCGGACTGGGTCTTCCGGCTGCGCCGCTCACGTGCGGTGACCAAGGTGTTTCCCCCGTTCGTGCATACCCCGGATGAACGATCGTTCGATCACGAGATGATCGACGACCTGTCGGCGCCGTTCGACAAGGTGACGATCGCCCACTTCGGCGTCCTGACCCGGGTGTCCAGCTTCGTTCGAGTGCCCGACCGGCTCTTCGCCGCCGTCTCCCGGGTGGATCAGAAGATCCTCGAGCGCGTCGACGCCGCCCAAACCCTCAGCCGGTACATGGTGATCCGCATGGACAAGTCCCCGACGGGTGCGGCCGATGTCTGAGAGCACCGATGTGAGCGCCGAGGCTCGCCGCCTGCTCAGCGCCGGCAAGGAGCGGGTCAAGCGGGCCGTCATCGATCCGCGCACCGTGATGCAGGACGTCCTGCGGGCTTCTCCGAAGACCCCCTTCTCCAAGAAGGTGTTCTGGGATGCGCTCGATCGACCCCACTACGCCTACGGGATCTATCAGGCCGCCTACAACGCACGGCATCAGGGCATCGACGAGATCTCCGCCGTCGAGTTCGGTGTTGCAGGGGGCAACGGCCTGGTGGCGATGGAGGACGTCGCTGACGCGGTGACCGCCGAGACCGGCGTCGGGGTGCGGGTGTTCGGCTTCGACACCGGTGCCGGTATGCCCGAGCCTGTCGACTATCGGGATCTGCCCTATGTGTGGCAACCCGGTGACTTCCCGATGGACGTCGACCGGTTGCGGTCACGGTTGCGTTCGGCGACCCTGGTGCTCGGCGACGTTGCCGAGACCGTCGGAGGGTTTGTCGACACCTACGAACCACCTCCGATCGGCTTCGTTGCCTTCGACCTCGACTATTGGTCGTCGACCGTGTCAGCGCTGCGCCTCTTTGATGAGGCCATCGAAAGGTTCCTGCCTCGGGTGTTCTGCTACATGGACGACGTGATCGGATCCGACGTCGAGATTCACTGCGAGTTCGTGGGAGAGCTGTTGGCCATCCGCGAGTTCAACGACACCCATGAGGATCGCAAACTGGCGCCGATCAACGCTCTGGCACACAAGCGACCCGTTCCGGCGATTTGGAACGATCAGATCTGGGTGCTGCACGGTTTCACACACCCCTTGTACGGCACCTACATCCCGCAACCGCGGGCCGAGGTCTTCGACCTGGCACTGAAGGCCTGATCGATGGCGACGTTCCTGGTCACCGGGGCTTCGAGCGGCATCGGTGAAGCCTCAGCGCTGCGTCTCGATCGCCTGGGACACCGGGTGTACGCCGGGGTGCGATCCTCGAAGGATGGTGAGCGGCTCCAAGCCCTCGCATCGCCCCAGCTGCGGCCGGTGCTGGCCGACGTCACCGATCCGGACCAGATCGGGGCGACGATGGCGGTCATCGACGACGAGGTGGGCCCGGCCGGCCTGGACGGCCTGGTCAACAACGCCGGTGTCGCCATCGGCGGGCCGGTCGAGTTTGTGCCGCTGTCGGAGTGGCGCAGCCAGTTCGAGGTCAATGTTTTCGGTCAGGTCACGGTGACCCAGGCGGCGCTGCCGCTGCTCCGGCGGGCACGTGGCCGGGTGGTGTTCGTCGGCTCGATCTCCGGTCGGGTGTCCACGCCGCTGGGTGGGCCTTACGGGGCGTCGAAGCACGCTATCGAGGCCATCGGGCAATCGCTGCGCGAGGAGTTGAGGCCTTGGCGCATCCGGGTGTCGGTGGTGGCCCCCGGCGTTGTGCGCACGCCGATCTGGGGCAAGGGGCTGGTCGCGGCCGACGAGGCGATCGCAGCACTGCCGCCCGAAGGCACCCGACTGTACGGAGCGTCGATAGATCGTCTGCGATCTCAGGTGAAGAAAATTGAGTCCACGGCCGCCACCACCCCGGAGAGCGTGGCCGAGGCCATCGAGCACGCCCTGTTGAGTCGGCGACCTCAGCACCACTACCTCCCCGGAGCCGACGCCAAGCTGGTCGCGGCTGCCGTGTGGCTCTTGCCCGATCGTGCCGTGGCGAGGCTGCTCCGCATGCCTGCGCGGTAATGGAAACCATCATCAGCTACCGATGCGAGAGGAAACCAAGTTGGCCAGCCTGAGGGAACGAACCAAGCGACGTGCCCGCAGGATGTTGCCGCCGCGCGCGTTTGCCGCACTCCACGATCTACCGTTTGCCGCCCAAGATCTGTTCACGGGAAACTGGAACGGTGAGGATCTCGTCCCGCCCGTCCGAATGATGCGGGACGGCCCACGGCATCGGAACGCGTTCGTGGAGGGGGGTCGCGAGATCGTCCCCTTCTACCGGGACGTGATCGGAATCCGTCCCGACGCCGCGCTGCTCGACATCGGTTCGGGCATCGGCCGCAAGACCATCCCGCTGCTCGATTACCTCGACGATGATGGGCGGTACGTCGGGGTCGACGTCGATCCGGACCTCGTCGACTGGTGCGTGCATCACATCTCGACCATCAACCCTCGGTTCGCGTTTATGCCGATCAGTATTCACAACAGCTTCTACAATCCACGCGGCGCCCTGGCTCCCGAGCGTTTCGTATTCCCATTTCTCGACGATTCCTTCGACGCGATCGTGCTGTGGTCGGTGTTCACCCACCTGTACCCGGCCACGATCGAGCATTACCTGCGGGAGATCAAACGGATGCTGCGCCATGGCGGTCGGCTCGGCGCCTCGTTCTTTGTGTTGGATGAACGGGCCCGCAGCGAGGTGCGCAGCGGGCGTTCCCTCTACCCGGTCGGTCACGAGATGGAGGGCTACTCGACCTCCAACCCGACGATGCCCGAGGATCTGATCGCAATCGATCACGACTGGCTACTCGGTGCGTTCGACCGCGCAGGGTTGTCCATCGAGGAGTTGCGTTTTGGCAGTTGGTCCAACCACCCGATCGACCCCGCATACGCCGGGATCAACGTCCAGGATCTCGTGATTGCAACAGTTTCTCCGATGGAAGCACCGCGAGCGGAGGCAGCACCGTGAGCGGACGTGAAGTGAGCTTCTCGATCATCCTTCCCACCTACAACCGCAGCTCGGTGGTCGAGGAGACGCTTCGGCGACTCATCGACCAGGACTACCCGCCAGATCGCTACGAGATCCTGGTGTGTGACAACTCCTCCGACGAGACGCCGCAGATGGTCGAGCGGGTGGCGGCGACGTCGCCGGTGCCCGTTCGGCTGCTGTCGAGCAACGAACGGCTCCCGGCGGTCAAGCGAAACCAGGGCCTCCGGGTGGCCACGGGCGACTTCGTCCTGTTCATGAACGACGACGTCTGGGTCCGACCCGACTTTCTCCGCGAGCACGCAGCGTCCCACGCCGCTCACAGCGCGCCCGTGGCGGTACTCGGCCTAGTGGAACAGTCGCCCAAAATGCCACAGAACCCGTTCATCGAGTGGTACCAGCCCTTCGCGTATCAGCTGATCGAGGACCGGGCGGACCGGTCGGTTCCCTACCAATTTCATTGGTCGATGAACCTGTCGCTGCCCCGTCACGTCATGATCGACCGCCAGCTCATCTTTCACGAGGACTGGGTGGAGATCGGCAGCGAGGACGTGGAGTTGGGCTTCCGCTGGACCAGCGCCGGCTACGAGGTGATCTACAACCCCCGGGCCTGGGGCGAGCACTACCACCCTCACGATCTCGACACGGCGTGTCGCCTGCAGGAGGTGATCGGCAGGGGTCTGCGTGACCTTGAGGCCCTGATCCCCGATCCCGGCCTCCTCGAGCGTTACGGGGTGTTCAGCTGGGACAATTCACCGAGGTCGATCGTCCGTGGAGCAGCGCGTCGCGTGTTGTTCAACCGTGTGACCGTGCCTCCCGTCCAGCGGCGCCTCGGGGCTCTCCGGCATCGCAACCGGCTGGCGGATTGGAGCTATTGGAAGGTGTTATTGCACTACACCAACCGTGGTTATTACAGCGCGCCACCCAGCCGAACGACGCCGGTGGTCACCCTTCCAGAAACCGACCGGATCGGAAGCGAGACATGAGCGGTCTCCGGCCGGCTCCTTGCGATCGGATGTCGCGATGAGGGTGGTGTTGGACGCGACCGGGCTGGGATCGGGCGCCGGGGGTGACGAGACGATGCTCACCGGCGTGCTCGAGGGTCTCGCTGTGGCGGCGGAGGCCGACGATGCGTTTGTCGTGGTGGCGGCTACCGACGCCGATCTGCCCGCAGTGGTCATGTCCGACCCTCGTTTTGAGGTCCATCGGGTCGCTCGCCGCTCGGGCCCAGTTCACTTCGGCGCTGTCATGCCGCGGGTGCTGTCCGGACTGGTTCCCCGACCAGATCTGGTGTTTTCGCCCACCCACGGACCCGTCCGATCGCCCATTCCCCTGGCGCTGATGGTGCAGGACCTGTCCTTCGTGCACCGTCCTCAGGATTATCCGCTCCCCACCAGGCTGCGGCTCCAGTGGGCGGTGCGGGCACAGGTTCGGTCCGCACCGGTCGTGTTGACGGTCAGCGAGCACGCTCGGGGTGACCTGATCGAGACCTACGGGCTCGATCCGGCCCGGGTCTTTCGGGTGTACAACGCTGCGCTGTCGTCGGTGCCGGTCGAGGCGGCCGACATGGAGGCTCAACGGGGCTGGTTGCTCGATGCCGGGGTCCCCGGCCCGTTCTTCCTCTATCTGGGCAACCTCCACCCGAGAAAGAACGTGGTCCGTGCCATCGAGGCGTTTGGATTGGCCCGGGCGACAAATCCGTCCCTGGTCGACCACCGTTTGGTGATCGCCGGTGGGCGCTGGTGGGGGAGCGGGGAGCAGGAAGCAGCGAAGCGCCTCGCCGATCCGGACTCGGTCGTCTTCCTCGGACGCGTTGACGAAGCCCAGCGGGAGCTGTTACTCAGCAGCGCGGTGGCGCTGGTGTATCCGTCGCTTTTCGAAGGCTTCGGTCTGCCTCCACTCGAGGCGATGAGCCGAGGTACGCCGGTTGTTGCGGCGAGGGCGACCTCGATCCCGGAGGTGGTTGGCGATGGGGGCCTTTTGGTGGATCCGCTGAACACCGCCGAACTGGCCGAGGCGCTGATCAGCGTCGCCACCGACCCGGTCCTGGCTTCCGATCTGGCGGAGCGGGGACGTCGGCGCGCTGCGTCGTTCAGCGTTGAGGCGACGGGCGAGGCACTCCGGGCGTCGTTCGCCGCGGCGATCGACCTGGGCGAGCGAGCGGACTAGAGCGGGCCGGGTGGGCGGGGCGAGCCACCACTGGCTCGAAACCCGTGGCCGACGCGACAGAGGACGAAGGGCCCATCGCCCCACCTGCGGGCCCTAGCATCTGGCTTTGGCCACCAGGCCGGACGGAGGGAAGCTGCGTGGGGGAGTTCGTCGCTCGGTACGGACCGTGGGCGGTCGTGACCGGTGCCGCCCAGGGAGTGGGGTTGGCCTTTACCGAAGCGCTCATCGCGCGCGGGCTGGGCGTGGTGATGGTCGACGTCGATCCTCGGGTGACCGCCGTTGCCGCCGCACTCGGCGACGAACGGTCGGCCCGGCCACTCGTCGCCGACCTGGCCAACCCGTCGTGGATCGACGCACTTGACGAGGCCACAGATCAGCTGGAGGTGGGCCTGGCGGTCGCCAACGCCGGCGTGGCTTTCGTCGGACGGTATCTCGACATGGATCCGGGGCGGCGCCGGGCGATTCTTGACGTCAACTGCACCGCCACCGTCGACCTGGCATCGTGGGCGCTGCCGGCGATGGTCGAGCGAGGCCGGGGCGGGTTTGTGGCCACCAGCTCCGGTTCCGCACTCGCCGGCACGGGTGGGGTGGCGCTGTACAGCGCCACCAAAGCCTTCTCGGTCAACCTGATCGAGGCCCTCGGCTGGGAGTTGGCCGACTCCAGCGTCGACACCCTCGCCGTGGTCGCGCCCACGATGGACACCCCGATGTTCCGCTCCGGCGGGGCCGACCCGGCGCGCGCCTTCGCCCCACCGGTCGACCCTCGGGTCGTCGTCGAGGGAGCGCTCGACGCACTCCCCTCAGGCGGCCGTTGGTTGGCCGATGAGGGGCTGGCGTTCGCCGCCGGCGTCGACCGTGCCGAGCGGGTGGCCATGATGAGCATCGCCACCACCGCCATGTACCCCAACACCTTCACGCCGCAGCGCCCCAAGCCGGAGGATGATCCCAAGTGACCGATTCGAGCCTCAACCCCACCTCGCAGGACGCCATCGACCTCAACGCCTGCCCCAACATCGTGGTGGCCGATGCCGCCCGCATCCGCACTGTCACGATCGACCGGCCTGAGGCCAAAGGGGCGATGCGAGGAGACATGTGGAGCGCCCTCGGCGACGCGCTGGCCGACGCCAATGACAACCCGGCGGTGGCGGTCGTCGTGCTCACTGGCACAGGCGACGCGTTCTGCGCCGGCGTCGACCTCACCGAGATGGCCGAGATCGCCATGGGGACAGGTGTGGCCGACGCCCATGCCTTCCCCAAACTGGCTGACACCATGTCCACCTTTGCCAAACCGTTACTCGTGGCGGTCAACGGCATCGGGGTGGGCTTCGGCGCCACGGTGCTCGGTTTCGCCGACCTTGCGTTCATGGCCTCGACAGCGAGGGTGAAATGCCCCTTCACCCGCCTAGGCGTCGCCCCGGAGTTGGCGAGCAGCTACACGTTTCCGGCGTTGATCGGCCGCCAGAATGCCTCCTGGGCGCTGCTGAGCTCGGAGTGGCTCAGCGCCGAGGAGTGCGAGGCGATGGGGCTGGTCTTCCGGGTGTGCGAGCCCGACGATCTGCTCGCGGTGACGATGGAGCACGCCAGGGTGCTGGCCGCGAAGCCGATCAGCTCGCTCGTCGAGTCCAAGCGCGCCATCCTGGCGGGGATGGCCCCGCAGATCGCCGCCGCCCGTCAACGGGAGGACGAGGCGTTCCAGCGCCTGCTCGGAACCCCGGAGAACGTGGAGGCGATGACCGCCTTCGCCGAGAAGCGCGAGCCCGATTTCACCGGACTCGGCTGAACCGTTGGCCGGGAGGCCGCCCACGGCCAAACGTGCCAGTTCGGCCTGAGTAACTCGCCATGCCGGTGCCCCTACCTGGTCGACATCGGGTCCGAGGGCAGCTGACCCGGGCGGTGCTGGTCACCTGTGTGGCCAGCGGCGTCCAGGCCGCGACGCTCCCGGGTCCCACAGCGATCGCACCCAAGCTCTCTCTGGGTGTGATCGCTGTGGGACGGGCCACAGCGATCACACCCAGTTGGACCGTGGGTGCGATCGCTGTGGAAGGGATTGACCCGTGCAGACCACGGCCACAGGTCGGCCGACCCGGGGCGCGACACCCAGTGTGTTGCGCACGACTTCGTCGTACGTTCGCCGACATGGCGGTGCTTCCAGCCGAAATCGATCATCTGGCCAGCCGACAGGGTGGCGTGGTCGCTCGAAAGCAGCTGCTCGAGAGCGGCCTCAGCGAGTGGCAGCTGCGCCGGGCCCTGGAGACCGGCCTGTTGGAGTCGATCATGGCGGGTGTCATGCGGGTGCCGGGGTCGCCTCGCAGCGAGATGCAACGACTGTGGGCGGCGCACTTGCGGGTGGGGGCCGAATCGGTGCTCGCTTTGGGTTCGGCGGCCCGCTTGTGGGGGCTGAAGTCGATCGAAGAGTGCCGACCAACCCTGGTGGTGCCCCATCACCGAACTCCAAAGACTGAGAGTGGGATGATCGTCCACCGCACCCGTCGCCTCGAGGAGGTCGATGTTGGTGCGATCGATGGACTGCCGGTGACTTGTCCCGCCCGGACCCTGGTCGACCTGTCGAGCGAGACCGGCAAAGCCCGGCTGACCGCGGCCCTGGAGGAGGCGCACTACGACCGGATTGTCGGGTACACGGAGGTGGGGCGGGCGTTGGTGCGACTCGGTGAAGCAGGTCGTCACGGCGCCGTTTTGCTGGCGGAACTGCTCGACGAACGGACCGGTGGGCGGGACTTGGAGCAGTCGGCGTTGGAACGGCTGTTGAGCGATCTGTTCGATGCCGCCGGCATCACCGACGTCATCCGTCAGCACCCACTGCCGTCTTGCGGCCAAGTGCGTGGGCTGGTCGATGGGCTCATCCCCCGGGGGGCGGTGATCGCCGAAGGGGATGGACGCCGCTGGCACAGCCGTTGCGCCGACATGGTGCGCGATCGGGAGCGGGACCTGGCGGCAGCCGAGATGGGCATCCAAACGCTTCGGTTCATGCACGAACAGCTCACCTCCGACCTGGAGGGGTGCGCTGCCCAGTTGAGGCGCACCGTCGACCTTCGGGCGAGCCAGGGTCTGGGCCTCAGACGCGCTCGATGATGATCGCCGGCGCCATGCCCCCGCCGGCGCACATCGTGACCAGGCCGGTCTGCAGGTCGCGACGCTCGAGTTCGTCGAGGATGGTGCCGATCAGGATCGACCCGGTGGCGCCGATCGGGTGGCCGAGGGCCATCGCTCCGCCGTTGACGTTCACCTTGTCACGGTCGAGGTTGAGATCGCGCTGGAACTTCTCCGACACGACGGCGAAGGCCTCGTTGATCTCAAACAGGTCGATGTCGGCCAGCGTCATGCCTGCCCGCTGAAGCACCTTGTGGGCTGCCGGCACCGGCGCGTTCAGCATCAGTGTCGGGTCATCGCCCATGTTGGCGGTGGCCACCACGCGGGCCCGCGGCGTGAGGCCGTGGGCCTTGGCGTACGCCTCACCGGCCAACAAAATGGCGGCGGCGCCGTCGACCACGCCCGAGGAGTTGCCGGCGTGGTGGACGTGCTCGATCGTGAGGTCGGGGAACTTTTGGGCGACCAGCTCGCGGTAGGTCTTGGCATCCTCGCTGTGGCGGTAGTCGGCGACCGCCTCGAACGAGGGAGGCAGTTTGGCCAGGGACTCGGCGGTCGTGCCGGGGCGGGGGAACTCTTCGTGGTCGAGCGCCAGGGTGCCATCGAGGTTGTACACCGGCACGAGGCTGCGGTCGAAGCGTCCCTCCGTAATCGCCCGGGCGGCCCGGGCCTGGGAGCTGGCGGCGTGCTCATCGAGTGCGTCGCGACCGATGCCCTCCAGCGTGGCGATGGCATCGGCGCACACGCCCTGGTGGGGCTGGGGATGGAGGTCTTGGAGGTGGGCGTTGTTGGCGCCGATCGGCAGCATGCCCTGCTTGGGCAGTGACATCATCTCGGTGCCGCCGGAGATCACCAGGTCCTCCATGCCGGCCATGATGGCGTTGGCCGCGATGTTGGTGCTGGTGATGCCCGAGCCGCAGAAACGGTCGAGGGTGACGCCGCTTGCCTTGACGTCGTAGCCGGCGTCCAGCGCGGCCATGCGCCCCAGGTCGCCGCTCTGTTCGCTCACCTGCGAGCTGGTGCCCCACACGATGTCGTCCACATCGGCGGTGTCGAGGTCGTTGCGGTCTCGCAGCGCTGCCAAGACGGTTGCGCCCAGATGCTGGGGGTGCAGGTGGGCGAGCGCCCCCTTGCCCGGCTTGCCGATGCCTCGCGGTGTGCGGCAAGCGTCGATGATGAATGCGTCGGCCATGGTGATCCCCTGGTGTCGATGTATCTCAGCGCTCGAAAGAGTCCGCGTCATGCGTAGCTGAACCGTGCGCCGTCGCGCCAGCGTGTCGGCGCATCGGTACGTACCGGCATCGGCGTATTCCGCTGCCGGCCCGCAGCTTGCTCCGGCTTATCGTGATCAAACTCGGGCGTGAATCGGTTCGACGCCCGGTACCCTGGGGTTGACTTCGACCGGCAGGGGGGCCGCCATGGGTTCGACGTGGATGCTCGGCGGGTACCAGAGCGACTTCGCCCGCTCGTTCGCCCGCGAGGGGCTCGGCATCTCGGACCTCACGCGGGAGGTCACCGAGGCGACCCTCGAGGCTGTCGGGGTGAGCCCGGCCGAGGTTGAGTCCGTGCACGTCGCCAATGCGTTTGGTCAGATCTACACCGGCCAAGGCCACCTCGGGGCGATGCCGGCCACTGTGGTGAGCGGGCTCTGGGGCGTGCCGGCGATGCGTCACGAGGCGGCCTGCGCGTCCGGCTCGATCGCCGTGCTGGCGGCGATGGCCGAGATCGAGGCGGGTCGCTACGACTGCGTGCTCGTGTTGGGCGTCGAGG
This sequence comes from Candidatus Neomicrothrix sp., assembly GCF_035329545.1. Classification (NCBI taxonomy): domain Bacteria; kingdom Bacillati; phylum Actinomycetota; class Acidimicrobiia; order Acidimicrobiales; family Microthrixaceae; genus Candidatus Neomicrothrix; species Candidatus Neomicrothrix sp. Next base: position 7,545 of record NZ_DAOLGP010000007.1, on the reverse strand, counting down.
TGGAGCGGACCATGCCCGGCGACCAGGCCGCCCGCACCCAGCAGGCGGCTGCGTGGGTGGGCCACGAAACGGACGGGGTTGACTTCATCTGGCCGGCGACGTTCGATCGAATTGCGGACGAATACGACCGTCGGTTCGGCCTGGACGACACCCACCTGCGGGCGATCGGTGAGCTCAACCTGACCAACGCCAAGCGCAACCCGCTGGCACAGACGCGGAGCTGGCGTTTCGACGAGCACAGCTTCGGAACCGACGATCGTTCCAACCCGCCGGTCGCCGGGCGGTTGCGTCGCAACGACTGCACCCAGATCTCCGACGGCGGCGCCGGGCTCGTGCTCGTCTCGGACCGCTGGCTGACAGAGCGTTCCGGTCCGGCGTCTGCGGGCCCCGCCGGCCGACCACTCGCCCGCCTCGCCGGGTGGGGCCATACGACGGTGGGCCTGGGACTCGACGCCAAGCTGCTGCGCAGCGCCGCGGGCGGCGTCGAGCCGGGCCCATACGTGATGGGTCATGTTCGCCGTGCGATCACCGATGCCCACGGCCTGGCCGGCATCGCGGGCATCGGGGACGTCGACTGTGTCGAGACCCACGACTGCATGACGCCGTCGGAGTACCTGGCGATCGACCACCTGGGCATCACCGCACCCGGCGAGAGCTGGAAGGCGATCGAGGATGGCCGTATCGGGCGCGACGGCTTGATACCGGTCAACCCGGGTGGCGGCCTGATCGGTGGCGGCCATCCGGTCGGGGCGACCGGCGTCCGCATGCTGTTCGACGCGGCCAAGCAGGTGAGCGGTACCGCCGGTGATTACCAGGTCAACGGGGCGAGTCGGGCCCAGACCCTCAACATCGGCGGCTCGACCGCCACGACGGTTTCGTTCGTCGTTGAGTCGGTGCCGGCACCGTGAGGTATCGGGAGCGTCAGACGTCGGGTCGTTGCGTCGTATCCCACGACGGTTTCCTTGTCATCGAGCCGGTGCTGGTCCTGTCGTGACCACCCAGAAAGCGAGTTCATCATGAAGGTCCAAAAGGTTGCCACCTATGCATCCGACCTGCCGGAGAAGGACGATCACCCCTATCGGAGCGGCGCCTGGCGGCCCCAGCACACCGAGTACGACGCCTGGGACCTCGACGTGATCGGTGAGATCCCCGATGACCTGACCGGCACCTACCTGCGCAACACCGAAACGGCTGTGTTCCAGCCGATCAAGCGCTACCATCCCTTCGAGGGCGACGCGATGATCCACTCGATCACCTTCGGGGGCGGTGAGGCCCGCTACGCCAACCGCTTCGTCAAGACCGACGGGTTTCTCGCTGAGCAGCGGGCCGGAAGGTCGTTGTGGGCGGGCATCTCCGAGCATCCGTCCAACGCCACCGCAGAATACGGCTGGGGCGCCCGCGGCATGTTGAAGGATGCGGCCTCCACGGACGTGATCGTGCACCGTGGCGAGGCGTTGGCCAGTTACTACCAGTGCGGCGAGCTGTACCGGCTGGATCCGGTCACGCTCGAGGACCGGGGCGTCAGCAAATGGGGCTGTGAATATTCCGGTCGGGGGGTGGCGGCGCACCCCAAGGTCGATCCTCGAACGGGCGAGCTGATGTTCTTCAACTACACCCGGGACGACCCCAACCTGGGCTACGGCGTGATCGGCGCCGACGGCGAGCTCACCAACTACGTCGAGGTGCCGTTTCCCGGCCCCCGCCAGCCCCACGACATGGCGTTCACCGATAACTGGACGATCCTCAACGCACCGTCGCTGTACTGGAACGAGGAGGCGAGGCAGGCCGGGTACTTCGTCAACACGTTTCACGAGGACGAGCGGCTGCGGTTTGCCCTCATCCCGCGACACGGAAGCGCAGAGGACGTCCGCTGGTTCGAGGCCGACCCTACATTCATCCTGCACATGACCAACGCCTACGAGGACGGCGACGAGGTGGTGCTCGACGGCTTCTTCGAACACAACCCGGGCGTGTGGGGCAGCCGGCCGTCCAACCGGCTGTACCCGGGCTTCGATGCCCTGGCCCTCGATGCGATGGATGCCAGGGCGCACCGGTGGCGGTTCAACCTGGTGACCGGCCGGACCACCGAGGCGCCGATGAGCGAGCGCATCTCGGAGTTCCCGATGATCAACGGCGAGCACGCTGGCGTGCGGCACCGCTACAGCTACAACGCCTTGGGCGTGCCGGGCATGTTCGCCTTCAACGGTCTCCTCAAGCACGACCTGGACACCGGCGAGGAGGAGGTGCTCGAAGCCCCGGACGGCGTGTTCCTCTCCGAGACGGCGATGGCTCCCAGGGATGACAGCGCAAGCGAGGACGACGGCTACCTGCTGACGTTCGTCTCCGACGTGCCCAACGATCGCTCGGAGTGCTGGGTGCTCGACGCTGGGTGCCCGAGCGACGGACCGATCGCCCGGATCAGCCTGCCCGAGCGGATCTCCAGCGGCACGCACTCCACCTGGTCACCGGCAACCTGATCGGACCGGAGTCCCACGCCGCACAGCGCCCGGTCGGCGTCCGGTGGCTCAGCGCGGCCAGTAGGGGTTGGTGCCGGTACCCGGCAGTTCGTCGTTCGGCGGCGGCCCCGGGGCGGTCCCGTCGCCGAATGGACGGCCACCGAGACGCTCGCGGTCGTGCGGCGTGGCCCACGGGGTCAGGTCGGGACCGATTGGCACGATCCCCGACGGGTTCAGCTGCCGGTGCACCAGGTAATAGTGCGTCTTGGTCTGGGGGAAGTCGATCGTGTCGCCGAACCCCGGCGTTTGGAACAATTCGCGGGCGTACCCCCACAGCGCCGGCATCTCTACCAGCTTGTTGCGGTTGCAGCGAAAGTGGTTGTGGTAGACGGCGTCGAATCGCACCAGGGTCGGCCACAGCCTCACGTCGGCCTCGGTGATCGTGTCGCCAACGAGGAACCGGCGGGTGCCGAGGTGATCCTCGAGTTGGTCGAGCCGGGCGAAGAGCCGATGGTACGCCTCGGAGTAGGCCTCGGCGTCGGTGGCGAACCCGGCCTCGTACACGGCGTTGTTGACGTCGCGAAAGTTGGCGTCGGACATCGCCATGATCTCGTCGCGATGCTCGGGTGGGAACAGGTCGTGGGCGCCGGGTCGGTGAAGGTCGCTCCACTCCTGGCCGAAGTCCAGGGTCATGTGCTGGAAGTCGTTGGTCACCACCTTGCCGCTTTGGACGTCGACCAGTGCCGGCACCGTCACACCGCTGCCGGTCTCGACTCCCCTGGCCTCGTAGGCCTCGCGCAGCAGGTGGATGCCGAGCACCGGGTCCTTCTCGCCCTCGTCCAGGTTGAACGTCCACGACTCCTCGCCGTGGGTGGGTCCGGCCAACGCCAGCGAGATGCTGCTCTCCAGCCCGTAGAGCCGTCGGGCGATCAGCGCCCGGTTGGCCCAAGGGCACGCACGGGCGGCGGCCAGGCGGTAGCGGCCGGCCTCGACCGGCCACCCCTCGGCGCCGTCACGGGTGATGCGGGTGGTGATGTAGTCGGAGTTGCGCCGATACGCGCCGGTCTCGTCTGCGTAGTCGGTCTCTGCGCTCATCGAGCGGGTCTACCAGCTCTGCCCGGCGCAGCTGTAGCCAAGCGTGCCGACAGGTTCGTACCATGGGTGGAGCCGGGCGGAGGGAACAGCCCAGGGGTGGGCGAGTGAGCGGACGCCACCGGCGGGGGTGATCCGGTGGGCGTGGCGAGGGTGGGCATGGCGAGGGTGGGCGTGGCGGCCGCCGCGGCGCTGACCGGTGGCGGTGCGGGACTGGCCGCCGAGCTGGTGTGGGCGGGGCGGCGCCCGCTTCCTGAGTTCCCCGATATCGATGTATCCGGCGTCGTTCCCGCCTCGGCGCCGAGTGGTGAGCCGCCGTTGCGCGTCGTCGTGCTGGGCGACAGCACCCTCACCGGGCCCGGGTTGGCCGCCCCGGAGGACATCTGGCTGCGCCAGGCGATCCGCCGTCTTCGGCTCCGCCGCGCCGTCTGCGTTGTGTCGTTGGCGGTCGGCGGTTCCCGCGTGAGCGACGTGGCGGCGCGAGTGGATGAGGCTGCCGTGCTGAAGCCCGACCTGGCGGTGGTGGCGGTGGGCTCCAACGACGTGATCCGCGGGGTGCCCGTCCAGACGCTGGCGCGCAAGCTGGGCTCGGTCGTCGACTCGCTGCTCGATGCCGCCCCGGTGGTGGCGGCGGCAAACATGGGCGACCTGGGCAACGTTCTGCGGTTTCCCGCCCCGTTGAATATCGTGCTGCACATGAGGTCGCGCCAGGCGGCAAGGGCCATCGGGGCGACCATCGAGCGGCGCCGCCGCGCCGTGCTGTTGGACGTGACCCGTTCCAACCCCGCCTTCAGGGACCCGGGTGTCTTCGTGGCGGACCGCTTTCATCCAAACGCAGCCGGTCACGCCGCATGGGCCGATTCGGCACTGCCGGGCATGCGGCTGGCCTTCGATCGGCTGTTCACTGGGCACAGCTCACCAGGCTGACCGCCTGTTCGCAACCCTGGCGCGTTGCCCTCCGCTGACACGACCGGGCGAGTGGCTTGTGGCGTTCGGGCGACGTGTGGATGACATCGGCCCTCTGGCCTTCACCCGTCGAGTCCAAGATCGCTGCTGGCGCCTGTGACTTACGATACCCAGTCATGGGGCGACATCGGGCGCTGATGGCCAACGTGCGAGGGGGCAGGGAATGGACGTGGCAGTCAACGACCGTCCGATCATCACGTGAGCGATGAGCGGACCGACGCAATGAACCGCGACGAGTTTGTGGCCCGATGCGAGATCCTGAGCGGTCCGCTGGCCCAGCGTGCGGTGGAGGCCGAGGAGCTACGCCGCCTGCCGGAGGCCACGCTCGCCGACGCCCACGCCGCCGACCTGATGCGGGTCGTGGTGCCCCGGTCGTTGGGCGGCCACGGCCTCGGGCTGGACGCCCTGGCTCACGGCACCAGGGCGATGGCGCGGGGGTGTCCGGCATCTGCGTGGACCCTGTCGTTCCTGATGTTGCACGGCTGGCTGTTATCGAAGCTGCCGGGCGAGGCCCGCGACGAGCTGTTTGCCGGTGGCGTCGTGCCGTTGGCGCCTGCTCCGCTCGCCCCGACGGGCACCATCGAGCCGACCACCGGCCCCGAGGGCGCCGAGGGGTATCGCTTGTCCGGACGTTGGGAGTGGGCGACCGGCGTGTCGCACGCCGACTGGGTGCTCGTTCACGCAGTTCAGACCGAGCCCAGGTTCTCCACTCGCTTCCTGGTGCTGCCGATCGACGAGGTGGAGGTTGAGGATGTGTGGTTCACCTCCGGCATGGCGGCAACCGGCTCCAACACGGTGACGGTGACCGACCGGTTCGTGCCTGTCCATCGAAGCGTCGACGCCCGGGCCCTCATGTACGGCGAGGGCCAGGGGGCGGTCGCTGCGGACGAGGTTGATGACGACGGCCTGGGCAACCTGGCCGTTCCCCCGGTGCTGGCATTGGTGGCGTCTGCCCCGGCGCTCGGCGCCGCCGAGGCGGCGGTGGACGCGTACCGGAAGCGGCTGAGCGAGCGGGTGTTGGCCTACACGCTGGGCGACAAGGCCGCCGAGCAACCGGCCGCCCAGGTGCGCCTGGCCACTGCGATCAGCGACCTGGCGTCGGCGGTGGCCCGTTGGGAAAGGGCGGTCGCCACACTTGCAGCAGCGGGTGCTGATGGCGCCGTCACCGAACGGGTGCGAGTCGACTCCAGGCTGGCCGCTGCCGCAACGGTGCGGGCCTCCCGAACGATCATCTCGAACGTGTGCGAGGGTGCCGGGGCCAGCGTGTACTTCAGCGACTCACCGCTTCAGCGCCTGCAGCGCGATGTCGAGGTTCTGAAGGGCCACGTCATCTTCGACTGGGATCGCACCGCCGAGCTGGCCGGGCGCTTTGCTCTCGGAGTCCCGCTTCGCCCCACCGACTTGGTGTGATGCTGCTCCTGGCGACATCTCGAGTGGTCGCCACGGGGGAAGGGCAATCCCTTGCGATTCTCTGCCCGTACCTGGCCAAGCTCCGTCTTGAATATCGATACGTGGACGGCGTCGGACGTAGAGGGTGAATGGCGTATGCATCGAGTATTCTGGCGAGATGAACACGACTGGGATGCTGATGCTCGCTTCAGTTCCCGTGATCTTTGCGCTCCACTTCGCTATGAGACGCTCCGCATTGCGAAGCCTTGTTTCTCTTGATGAATTGGTTGAGCGAGGGATCGACATCCGCATGCCCCACGATCTGCTGGGCGCCACCCGGCAGGGGGGTTTTGAACTCAGCCCGAGGTGGCCACACGTCCCAGAAGCGCCGTGTTCCCTTTGGGTTCATCCGGACTATGTGGCAGTGGCTTCGGAGGTGGGTCGACCACCGTTCGCGATCCGTCGACCCGATCTCCAGCAAATCACTTGGCATACCCCCGCCAACAGGTGGCCCCGCACCTCGATAGTCAGGTTTCAAGTTCGAGGTGGTGCCTTCTTGGACCGGACGTTCTACACCAAAGGGCCGATTGACCTCATCGTGCGCACCCTGCTCGATGCGGACTTTCCGCTGGAGAGTTGGGGTCTCCTGCGAGTCCAGCGGTGAGGCGTGGCAGGTGTCGTGCTGAAAGGTCAGGGGGCAGGGGGACAAGGTGACGAGGAGATCACCGGTGTCCACCCGGTCGCCGGCGGCGGGCCGGTGACCGCCTCGGTCACCGGGTGCTCCACCTGGAGGCGGGTGTTGACCTCGAGGAAGGTGATCGTCGCTGCGTCGTTGGATGCAGCGTCGTCGGATGGAGCGTCATTGGGTAAGTCGTTGTCGTGGGGCGTGGCGTCGCCGACGAGAAGCTCCACCGTGCCGGCGCCGCGTTATCCGACGTAGCGGGCCAGGGCCAGGGCGCCCTCGCAGACCGCGAGCCGGGTGGCGTCGCTGATGCCCGCCGATGGGGCTGCCAGACTGATCCGCATGGCTGTTCCGGTAGTTCTTGTCCACGGCTTTGGCACGTCCTTCGACCTCACCTGGATGTCCAACGGCTGGGTCGACCTGCTCGGCGACGAGGGGCGTCAGGTAGTCGGGGTGGACCTGCTGGGCCACGGCGCGGCGCCGAAGCCACACGACGTCGATGCCTACGACGACCTGGGGGCACGCGTGGTCGAGGCCCTGCCAGGCGACGGGAAGGTCGACGCGATCGGCTTCTCGCTGGGCGCCAAGACGTTGCTCAAGGTGGTGGCTGCGCACCCGGACCGGTTCCGGTCGCTGATCGTCGCCGGCGTGGGGGCCAACTTGTTTCGGTCGGACGACATGTCGGTGGTGGTCGACGCCGTTCGCAGCGGCGACGATGGCGGTAACCCGGCCCTCGGCTACTTCTCCGGCCTTGCGCAGCTGCCCGGCAACGACCGGGAGGCGCTGGCGGCCTGCATGGCCAACGGCGGCGGACGGGTGAGCGCCGAGGAGTTGGCGGCGGTGAGGTGCCCGGTGCTGGTCGTGCACGGCGAGCACGACTTTGTGGCGCCGGCCGGCCAGCTGATCGGGGCGCTGCCCGACGCCCCCCTGGGGACGCGGCCCCGCACCGACCACGCCCGC